>CAZMMN010000014.1:0-15354 GCA_964567405.1 uncultured Rickettsiaceae bacterium
GCATAAATCAATAAAATTGCCTTGTCTATATAGCGTTATTTTTTCGCCCGCCGCAATTGAATCGATAATTTCTGCTTTGTAGTATTCTCCTATCGACTTAAAAAACTCACTAGCTTTTTCTCGCTCCCAACATTCGCGGATGATTTTTTCATCTCTTTTAACAATCTCCTGCATTTTCTCTTCTATTTTAGCAAGATCTTGCGGAGTAAAAGGCACTTCCCGGGCAAAATCATAATAAAAGCCATTTTCAATAGCTGGACCTATTGTTATCTGCACATCAGGAAAAAGTTCTTTAGTGGCTTCTGCCATAATATGGGCGGCATCATGCCTGATAATTTCTAAACATTCTGGATCCTTAGAAGTTAATATTCTAATTCTCGCATCTTCTTGAATGGGATAAGATAGGTCTTTTAATTCCCCATTTACTTCTAGCACTAATGCTTCCTTAGCCAAAGTAGGAGAAATGCCAGCAGCAATCTCAAAGCCAGTACAACCCTTGCTAAGTTTTTTTTGAGAATTATCAGGAAAAGTAATGTTAATTATTAAACTCACAAGTTTTATCGAGCATTAATATGGATGATATAATAAGATGGAATTAACCGAAGTTTTTTGCTCTATCCCAAGGTAGAGCAGTGCCGTCTAAGCCAGTAACTAGGTCGCCATTGCTTTCATACTCAGCTGCGAGAAATGAATATTTGCCAGAAATAAGCTTGACTGGTTTAATCTTTTGACCATTATAAAAATACTCTTTCGCTTGTTCGCGAGCAGTAGGATTGTTTTTTGAAGCCGTTTTGGCTTTTGCCTTTGATTTTGACATAAACGCTGCTTTATATTCTTTAAATTGGCTAATTATTATAGCCCAAAGTATAGGCTTTTTGGAGAATTTGTCAAACTTATCTAGATATGCTACGATTTAATAATATTGATGTATGCTTTAATTTATAGACTATAATTTTAAAATCAATTATAAAGTTAGTAGTAAAATAAACTTATAAAATGCCATTTGATCCAAAAAAACATAAAGATTATTTGCTGTTTATACCGCTAGGTGGTGTAAATGAAATCGGAATTAATATAAATCTTTACCATTACAAAGGAAAATGGTTAATGATAGACTGCGGTAGCGGTTTCGCAGAAGATTATCTACCAGGCGTAGATATGGTGGTAGCAGATGTTAGATTCATTGAAAAACATAAAGATAACTTAGTAGCCTTAGTGTTGACTCATGCTCATGAGGATCACTTGGGAGGCATCCAATATTTATGGAACAATTTTAAATGTGATATTTATGCTACAACGTTTACAGCTAATTTTTTAAAGCTTAGATTGTCAGAATATGATTTTGCCCAAAAAATTAAGATAAATGAGGTCAAGCCTGGCGCTAAAATCAATCTAGATCCATTTTCCTTAGAAATGGTTCCTATTACTCATTCTGCTCCTGAAATGCAAGCAATTGTAATACGCACTAGTATGGGCAATATACTCCATACTGGTGATTGGAAGCTAGATCACGATCCCGTAATCGGAGAAAAAACCGATGAAGAGCTATTGAAAGCTTATGGCGACGAAGGGGTACTTGCATTAGTTTGCGATTCTACAAATGTTTTTAATTTAGGTAAGTCCGGTTCAGAAGGAGACCTGCGTAAAAGCTTAGTGGATATAATAGCAGGTTGCAAAAGAATGGTGGTAGTTACAACATTTGCTTCAAACCTAGCTAGAATTGATACTTTAATTCATGCAGGACAGCAAGCTGGCAGAAGAGTTGTGCTAGTTGGACGCAGTTTGCATAGAATATTTACAGCTGCTCAGGAAAGCGGTTATTTAAGAGATATTGCACCATTAGTGGATGAAAGAGATGTAGCAAAGTTTAAACGCGAAGAGCTCTTAATCATAGCTACTGGTTGCCAAGGAGAGCCGTTAGCGGCAACTACCAAAATGGTAAGTAATAATCACCCTACTATAAAGCTTGCTCCCAAGGACGTTGTTATCTTCTCTTCTAAAATTATTCCTGGTAATGAGAAGAAGATATTTCGTCTATTTAATATGCTAGTTAAAGCAGGTATTGAAGTTTTCACCGAGCGCGATCATTTTGTGCATGTCTCTGGACACCCGGGGGTAGAGGATCTAGAAAAAATGTACGCTTTAACTAAGCCTAAAATCTGCATTCCCGTTCATGGAGAACCAACTCATATTCATGAGCATGCCAAAATTGCAAAACGCAATGGCATAAAAAATATTTTAGAGCTTGAAAATGGCTCTATAGCTGTTCTAGACCCAGTAAATCCAAGAATTATAGGTAAAGTAGAGACAGGATATTTAGCGATTGATGGCAATTGCTTGCTACCTGCCGAGTCTCCTATTTTTAAAATGCGGAGAAAAATGAGAGACGCTGGAATAGTTATTGTTTCCCTGGCAGTAGACAGGGTGGGTAATATTGCTGCTAAACCTATTATATCAATGCCTGGGTTAGTGGATGATAAGGCGGATATTCAGCTAATCAATATAATTAAGAATGAACTTAGACAAAACATTGAACTGCAGAGAAAAAGCGTAAAAGGCAGCATTTCTGATGAACAGCTTGAAAGTTTAGCACGTTCTACTCTTCGCAAAGTACTAAAGAACGAAACAAATAAATCACCGCCTATAATTGTTAATATTGAAAGAGTCTTTACTCAGTAAGTATATATTTATTATTTTACTTGAAAAATATGCAATCATTATCCGAAGCAACGCGTAGAGTTATAGCACCAGAATTGGAAGCAATTCTGTATGATCCGATTCAGGTATTAGATCACGGCTTTATTAGGGTGGTCGATTATATGGGCAATGATAGCGCAATAGTGCAAGCAGCTAGGGTGTCGTACGGTAAAGGCACTAAACAGCTAAGTCAAGACCAAGGATTAATTAACTATTTAATGCGTCACCGTCATACTACTCCTTTCGAGATGTGTGAGATTAAGTTCCATATAAAATTGCCCATCTTTATTGCTAGACAATGGATTCGTCACCGTACTGCCAGCGTTAATGAATATTCAGCTAGATATTCTATTTTAGGCAATGAATTTTATCTGCCTGATCGCAGTAACTTAGCTAGTCAATCTAAAAGCAACAAGCAAGGCAGGAGCGAAGAAGAAGTACCGGCAGAATTCGCCGATCGAGTCCTTGAGATATTAAATAATGATGCGCTCAGCTGTTATAAACATTACCTAGAAATGATGAATGAAGATGAGGAAGGCAAGGTAATAGATGAAGGCAGCGTGGGGATAAGTAGGGAACTTGCTAGGATGAATTTAACTTTAAATTATTATACTGAATGGTACTGGAAGATTAATTTGCATAATCTCTTGCATTTCTTAACTCTGCGATCTGACAAACATGCCCAGTACGAGATAAGGGTATATGCAGAGACTATTCTTGATATAGTCAAAGCTTGGGTACCATTAACTTTTGAGGCATTTGAAAAATATAGACTCAATAGCGTTACTCTTTCTGCTCCTGCATTAGCTATTGTTAAGCAGCTAATTGATGGCAAGGAGGTGAAGGAAGAATTAAGCAAGTTGAGTAAAAGAGAATGGCAAGAGCTAATGCAAATACTAGGAAAAAGCTAAAAATGTAATTAAACAATTATGGTATCACCAAAAAAACACCATAAGCAAAAAAAATATATTTTGCTCTGTTCCCTTATAGCGATGGTTACATTAATTTATTTTGTCACTATAATAAAGCTATCACATTAAGAAACTACTAACTAATTATTATTTCTTTTTAAACATTTCTAGCATTCGCTCAGTCACTACAAAACCACCAAAGATATTTATTGCAGCTAAAAACGTGGCTAGATAACCTAAAATGCCGGATATATGAAGATCTTTTGAACTGCTGGCAATGAGCGAACCAATAATTATAATTCCTGAAATCGCGTTAGTAATTGACATTAAAGGAGTATGTAAAGAAGGGGTGACTTTCCATACTATATGGTAACCTATAAAGCATGATAAAGTGAAGATTGTGATGGCAAACACTAAAGGATCCACTGCGTAATTAATCTGTTCTAAGTTACTGACTGCCAAGTCTTTCAATTGCTCGGATAGTCCCTTAGCTTTCTCAGCTATTTCTGCTGCTTGTTTGGCTGGTATGTATAGTTCGCTCATTTGAGAAAATTGTAAAAGTTAATGATTAACGTTAGGAGAATTAAAGTTATAACTGGCTTGCTCTAGAGGTTTTTTTAGTCCGCAGCTAATCAAGATTATTAGCATTAAGGAAAGTAATAGTGCATCAAATTTCCTCCGCATCCTTCTTTCTATCCCCTTAAACATCGATCCACAGTAGAATCAATCAATAAGGCTAGCAATTAGCAACAACAATGTCAATCAAATTATCTCTATAAATTAAGGGGCATTTTACATTTTTATAAGATTGTGCTATCATAAGGCTTACGCAATAAGTGTGGTTATCCTATTTAGGAAAGGCGTGAGGCAAAGTAGCATGAAATCTAGCAGTAAGTTTTTGATAGGACAAAGCGTGGTATATCCATCGCACGGAGTAGGAGTAGTTAAAGGCATAGAGAATCAGATAATAGGTGATTCGGAGATACAAGTCTACGTAGTATCATTTCCGCAAAATAAAATGACTTTAAGAGTGCCTGTTAATAAAGCAGCTGCTGCGGGTCTTAGAAAATTAGTTAATGAAAGTGAAGTGCAAAAAATCTATTCGGTATTACAAAGTAAGCCTAAAAAAGGCAATAAAATGTGGAGTAGACGAGCACAAGAATATGAAAGCAAAATAAACTCGGGTGATATTTTAGCAGTAGCAGAAGTGGTAAGAGACTTATATAAAGAAACTGATTGCAATCGTTCCTATAGTGAGCGGGCAATTTATGAATTAGCCTTGAATAGGTTAGCTAATGAGCTAGCTATTTTGGAGGGAATAAATTCAGAGCAGGCAATTCAAAAATTTTACGAGCTCTTAAAGTTAAGGTATTAACAACATTTATAGCCAATAATGTATGATAGATTAAATAGAGATTTTTTTAATCAGTCTGTAGTTAATGTAGCTAGAGAGTTACTAGGAAAAATTTTAGTTTTTAAAAATCATTCAGGTCTCATTATTGAGACAGAAGCTTATGGAGGGGTAGACGATCCTGCCTCGCACGCCTTTAAGGGTCCTACCGCACGTGCAAAAGTAATGTTTGGATCCCCGGGAATAAGCTATGTATACCTTATTTATGGTATGTATCACTGCTTAAATGTAGTGACAGAAGCTGAGGGAAGGGCAAGCGCAGTGCTAATACGCGGAATAAAGACTTTGTCTCCTAATATAAAGTTACTAAATGGTCCTGGTAAGATTTGCAAGGAAATGGGTATTACCCGTAAACACAATGAAATAGATATAATCACTCAGCCAGATTTCTTCATCGCCAAGGGTGAGATAGTAAATGACTTTATTGCTACTCCCAGAATAGGAATAAAACGGGCGGTTGATAGGCTGTGGAGGTTTGTAGCAGTAACAATATAATTTTATTAAATATAACCTAAATATGCCTTTACTTATCCTTGATGAAATTAGAAATAAATTTATTGAGTATTTTGTTAAAAATGCTCACACGCATGTACCAGCCAGTTCGCTGATCCCTCATAATGATTCGAGCTTAATGTTTGTAAATTCAGGAATGGTACAATTTAAGAATGTTTTTACCGGTCAAGAAAAAAGAGACTATAAAAGAGCAGTAACCAGCCAAAAATCTATCCGTGCTGGTGGCAAACATAATGACCTTGATAATGTGGGTTACACAGCTAGGCATCATACTTTCTTTGAAATGCTTGGCAACTTTTCTTTTGGCGATTATTTTAAAGAAAAAGCGATATACTACGCTTGGGATTTGCTAACTAAAGAGCTTGGCATAACTAAAGATAAATTATACGTAACGGTATACCATACGGATGAAGAAGCTGCTGCCTTGTGGGGTAAAATTGCAGGTCTAGAAAATGATAGGATCATAAAGATTAAGACAGTAGATAATTTTTGGGCAATGGGAGATACTGGTCCTTGCGGACCATGTTCCGAAATTTTTTATGATCATGGCGAAAAAGTCAAAGGGGGGTTGCCTGGAAGTGACGAGGAAGATGGCGATCGCTACGTAGAAATTTGGAACTTAGTGTTCATGCAATTTGAGCAAGTTAGCGCAGGTAGCAGAAGAAACCTAGCAGCAAAGTCTGTAGATACTGGCATGGGGTTAGAAAGAATAGCCGCTGTTATTCAAGGTGTCACTGATAATTATGATATTGATTTATTTAAAGAAATAATCAATTACACTGAATCAATAGTGAAAATTAAGGCACAAGGAGAGGCGCGATTTTCTTACCGAGTTATTGCTGACCATCTGCGATCTTGTGCATTTTTAATTGCGGATGGCATCACTCCTTCTAATGAAGGCAGAGGTTATGTCCTAAGGCGCATTATGCGTAGAGCTATGAGACATGCTCAGCATCTAGAAGCTAAAGAGCCATTAATGTATAAGTTATTGCCAAAGCTTATTGAGCTAATGGGAGGTACTTATCCAGAGTTACAAAGAGCTGAAAACCTTATTAGCGAAGCATTGAAGCACGAAGAAATACGGTTTAAGTCTGCTTTAGAGAAAGGCTTAAGCTTGCTGGAAGAAGAGGTAAGCAAGATTAATAAAAACGAGAATTTTTCCGGAGAAGTAGCGTTTAAATTATACGATACTTTTGGGTTTCCTCTAGATTTAACTGAGGATATCTTAAAAAGCAAAAAAATTACCGTAGAAGTTGAAGGATTTAACCGAAAAATGCAAGAGCAGAGAGAAAGAGCTAGAAGTTCTTGGGGTGGCTCTGGGGAAGCAAAAATTGAGCAAGTTTGGTTCGATATAAAAGCCGAATTTGTCAGTAGTGAGTTTTTAGGATACAGCTTAGAACAAGTCGAAGGGAAAGTGCTTGCTTTAGTAAAAAATGGCAACTGCGTACAAGAAGTGAGCAATTTAGAAGAGGAATTCATCTTAGTTGCTAATCAGACGCCTTTTTACGGCGAAGCAGGAGGGCAAAAGGGAGATACTGGCTTTATAAATTCTAAAAATTGTAAAATTGAAGTAATAGATACCGTTAAGCGCCTTGGCTCTATTATTGGTCATGTATGCGTTTTAAAGCAAGGTTCAATCAACGTAGGTGATGAGGTTTGCTTAGCAATTGATGCTAGATATCGTCATGACTTGCGTGCGCATCACTCCGCTACTCATTTGTTGCATGCTGTCTTAAGAGAGACGCTTGGGCAAAATGTCACTCAAAAGGGTTCGCTGGTTGCTAGTGACCGATTAAGATTTGATTTTAGTTATCCTAGCTCTTTATCAATTGGTGAAATTAATTTAATAGAAGATAAAGTCAATGATTTAATTACTCAAAATTCTCCGGTCTCCACCGTCATAATGTTGGCTGAGGATGCAATAAATGGTGGTGCAATGGCTTTGTTTGGCGAAAAATATGATCGCGAAGTTAGGGTAGTTTCAATGGGCAGGCAAGCGCTTGATAATAAATCATATTCCTTTGAATTATGCGGCGGAACGCATGCTAGCAGGACGGGGGATATTGGAGCTTTTAAGATAGTTAGCGAAAGTGCGGTAGCTGCTGGCGTACGAAGGATAGAGGCAGTGTGCGGTCATTGGGCATTAAAGCTAGCTAGAGAAAATGATAATTTGCTGAAGTCGATAGCTGACATTCTCAAGACTACTAGGAATGAGATACCTACTAAAGTAAGCGAGATTATAACTGCCAAGAAAGAAACTGAGAAAGAATTGCTAAAAACTAAGCTTGCTGCTTTAAATTTAAATAACGAACAAATTGCTAAGCAGTCCGTGGAGTTATTAGGAGTTAAGCTTATTTATAAAACGCTAGATGATATGGAGCCAAGCTTGCTTCGTGCTGCTGCTCTGCAACTTATTGATAAGGCAGATGATTTGATTGTGGTATATGTCAGTAATTTAAAATCTAAATTATCTATTACTGTGGCTGTTAGCAGTAAGATTACCAATAAGTTTCAGGCAAATATTTTAGCAAATAAAATCTCATTATTTTTAGGCGGCACGGGGGGAGGCGGGCAAGTGACTATTGCTCAAGCAGGAGCTACAGATGTAAGCAAGCTACCCAAGCTACAAGATAAGATCACAAACCTTCTTACTCCTAGCTAGATAATATATTTTTTAACTTTAGTAGTATAATGATCCCCGAAATTTAGACAAAGAGGACCACTATACTATTAAAAAAATTTACATTTATGATCCAATTTATTTTACCTTAACCTCAGTTGAGGTTACTGAGATTACTAATAAAAATGATTCTATATACTCAATTTTTGCAAAATTATCTGTTTGCAGCGATCTAATTTTCTCTTTGGCAAGCAACTCAGCAAATTTAACATCTTCTGGTAGATTTAACCCTATATACTTCTAGTAAATGAAGAGTTGGAAGACGAAGTTTTACTTGAAAAAGAGCTAGGAGTGACAAGGCGAGAGTAGCACAGCGCACTTTAATGCGCGTGAGCACCACAGACGGCAGTCACGACAACGCCAATTTTCCAAGTAAAACGAGTATACAACTAATAAAGAGTTACTTTCTAATGAATAAAGATAATTTATATTAAGGAACTAATCCTAGAATATTGATATTGAAAAAGATAGGAGACGATGTATTATATTGTCCTATGTTATAGGAGTAGTTAATAATTGATGCAAGGGCGAGTGATTATGATTACTGGCGGAGCTGGATTTATCGGTAGTCATTTAGTAGGATATTTATTAAATAAATATCCAGATTATTATATTATTAATCTTGATTCTTTAACCTATGCTGGTGATATCAAACGCCTTGATGACATACAAAAC
Source organism: uncultured Rickettsiaceae bacterium (assembly GCA_964567405.1). GTDB lineage: Bacteria > Pseudomonadota > Alphaproteobacteria > Rickettsiales > Rickettsiaceae > CAZMMN01. Next base: position 8,888 of record CAZMMN010000014.1, read on the forward strand.
TATCCAAATTATAAATTTATCGCAGGTAGTATTTGCGATGCTGCTTTAGTACAAGAATTATTCAGAGCTTATGATATTTCTTATATAATCCATTTAGCCGCTGAATCTCATGTAGATAACTCAATTGCAAACCCAAGCGTTTTTATTGATACAAATATTAAAGGTACTTTCACATTACTTGAAACGGCACGGACTAATTGGCGAGAGAAGAAAAATAACACTAGATTTTTGCATATTTCAACTGATGAAGTATATGGTAGCCTAGGTGATAGTGGTTATTTCTCAGAAAATACCCCATATGCTCCTAATTCTCCATATAGCGCCTCCAAAGCTTCTAGTGATTTTTTAGTTAGAAGTTATTTTCATACTTATGGCTTACCAAACATAATAAGTAATTGCTCAAATAATTATGGTCCAAAACAACACGACGAAAAATTAATACCTACTATTATTAGAAAAGCTTTAAAACAAGAGAAAATCCCTATATATGGTAATGGTAAAAATGTCAGAGATTGGCTATATGTGAAAGATCATTGCTCCGCTTTAGATGTTATTTTCCATCAAGGAACAATAGGTGAAAGTTATAATATTGGTACTCATAATGAAAAAACAAATCTAGAAATAGCTAACCACGTTTGTAATATTTTAGACAAGTTAAAGCCTTCAGAAACTGGCATGTCTTATACTAAGCAAATTTCTTACGTTACAGATAGATTAGGACATGATTTTAGATATGCTATTGATAATAGTAAAATATGTTCTGAGTTCGGATGGGGTCCATCATTTCCTTTCATGAAATCTTTGAAAATAACAGTAGAGTGGTATGTTAATTATTATTCAATTTTGACTGATGATAAATAATGAATACAAGGAGGTTCAGCTTCCGTGTTTTACGGATGAAAGAGGTAACCTTTCATTTGTGGAGCTTGGTCAAATTCTAAATTTTTCAATAAAACGTGTATATTGGCTTTATGATTTCAAGAAAGATAGAGGTGGGCATGCACACAAAAATTTACAACAATTTGTTTTTTGCATTAATGGTTCAGTAAATTTTGTTTTAGATGATGGAGTTAATAGAAAATCCGTTCTACTTGATGCACCAGACAAAGGATTACATATTATTAAACCTTTATGGCGAGAAATAACAAACTTTCAAAATAATCCTAAAGTAGTCGTTTTAGCTTCAGATATTTATAAAGAAGACGATTATATTAGGTCATATGAGGAATTTAAAGCATGGAAATCCAATTCTTAAATCTAAAAAAAGTCTATATTGAGCTTAAAGAAGAGCTAGATCAATTATGGCAAGATGTTAACAATGATAGCTCGTATATATTAGGAAAACGCCTTGAGCAGTTTGAGAAAGAATTTGCTGAATATTTAGGTGTAAAACATGTTATAGGTGTGGCTGATGGACTTGATGCTTTAACTTTAAGCATTAAAGCTTTAGGGATTGGCGGGAAAGATGAAGTTATAGTGCCCGTTCATACTTATATTGCATCATGGCTTGCTGTATCAGAAGCTGGTGCTACCCCAGTGCCAGTTGAAGTTGATGATAAGACATGTCTTTTGGATCCCGCAAAAATAGAGCAAGCTATAACTGAAAGAACACGCGCTATAATGCCAGTCCATTTATATGGGCGAGTTTGTGATATGGGTAGAATTCTAAGTATAGCGAAACGATATAATTTAAAAGTTATAGAAGATGCTGCCCAAGCTCATGGTGCTGTTGATTTATCTAGCGAAAAAAAAACAGGAGCACTCGGTGATTGTGCAGGTTTTAGTTTTTATCCTGGTAAGAACTTAGGTTGCTTTGGTGATGGAGGATGTATATCCACTAACGATGATATGCTTGCAGAAAAGCTTAGGTTATTACGTAACTACGGCAGTAAAATACGTTATAATCATGAAATAATTGGGGTAAATAGCCGCTTAGATGAGCTGCAAGCTGGAGTACTTTCCATAAAATTGAAATATCTTGATGAGTGGAATAAGAGACGCAAAAAAATTGCTAGAATTTATATCCAAGAATTAAGTAATATTGGCGATCTTAAGCTACCGGAATATGATGAAAGTAATGTTTGGCACATTTTCCCTGTAAGAACCCCAAGACGTGATGAGTTACAAAAGTTTTTAACTGCAAATGGTATAGGAGTTATTATTCATTACCCGACGCCTATCCATCTTCAACCTGCTTATAAGTCTATGAATCTTGCAAAGGGTGCGTTTCCTATAACTGAAATGATTAGCTCAGAAGCACTAAGTTTACCAATGGGTCCGCATTTAACAGAGGAAGAAGCAATGTTCTGCGCGGAAAAGGTGCGGGAGTTTTTTGTGTGAAGTCTAGTTTAGATAACAGAAGAATTATAAAATTTTATAGAAAACTTACTCTAGCTAACTTTCTTAACTGGTTAGGGGTACGCTTATTTTATTTATCCAGTAGATTTTGCGCTAAATTGATCACCTATGCTATTTATCTAGATTCAACTAGAAGCATTTTTAAAAAAAATTTATTATACCTACGTAGCAGTGGACAGAGCTACTATGCATACAAAAGTAAAACAGTTTCTTTTTATACTATTCCAGAAGGGTGTGATTTACTAAATGGTAAAATACAATATTTTGATACTAATAAAACTATAAAACTATCCTTGCCAAAAGTTGTCAACAAAGACTTTCATATATCAGAAGAATATAAATGCGAAGCTAAATTGCCAGATACTTATCTTGCTGAATTAAATGATGTTACTGTTTTTGCTGGAACTGATTTAATTTTAGCTGACAATATTGTTTTGTATGATGAAATAGACCGTAATGAAGAATATAAATATGGGATTAAATCCAAACATGTCATAGATAATATCGCGAAAAATAGAATTAGAATTAAAATACCTAAAAAGGTTAAAAGCATTGAGAGTGGTATTCATTTTACTAAGGACCATTCTTATAATTATTTTCATTGGTTAGTGGAATGTTTGCCTAGATTAAGTTTGATAAAGAGCATAGATAAACATGTTCCCTTATTAATTGATAAAGATATGCCACCTCAATTGTTAGAAGCACTACACTTATTGAATTTAGATGGTAGGAAATTAATTAAACTTGCTAAGACTGAATCTTATAAAGTTGAAAAATTATATTATCCTTCCCAATTATCAATTATACACGATAATTATAATACTGTTTACTATCATAAAGATGCTGTTTATTCTCCAGCAGCTATAAATTTCGTGAGAAACACAGTACTCAAAGCATACCATCTAACACACACGCAAAGACGCAATAGAAAAATATATATTTCTAGAAAAAATTCTGATTACAGACAATTACTTAACACAACCAACGTAGAAAATATTTTAATCGCGAGGGGGTTTGAAATTGTTTTTCCAGAGTATTTATCATTTTATGCGCAAGTGCAACTGTTTTCTGAAGCTAGTATTATTATTGGTCAAAGTGGTGCAGGTATGGCTAATCTTATTTTTGCGCCAAAAGATTGCAAAATACTCATAATGGTTAGTGATGTACCACAGACCAATCTACAACTGTTTGGAGCACTAATTGAACCATGTGGATGGGAAGTACGTTTTCTCATAGGTAGTAATAAGGCTATACTAACAAAATATTCAATTCATGCCGATTTTTATATTGATACAGAGATATTGGAAAAATATTTAGATGAAAATATATGCTTATAGGTAAAAACATTGATCTTAGAAAAGTTGAAGTATATGATGCGGCGTTTATTTTATCTCTACGTCTTGACCCAGAATTAAACCAACATATCTCTAAAGTTGAAAATAATCTTGCAAAACAAGAAGAATGGATAAGGAAATATAAATTGGATGACAAAGAACACTACTTCATTATCCAAAACAAAAAAGAAGAACCAATAGGGACAATACGAATTTATGATACTAAAGAAGATTGTTTTTGTTGGGGGAGTTGGATTGTTAAGCCAGAAGCAAGGATGTATGCAAGCTTAGAATCAGTAGTATTATTATATGATTATGCTTTTTTTAATCTAGGTTTTAATTATACACGTTTTGATGTAAGAAAGAAAAATGAAAAAGCTCTAAATTTTTATTTAAGATTCGGAGCAATTATAGTAGATGAAGATGAACAAGATTTATTTATGATCTACAGAAAAACAGACTTCATAGCAAGGCAAGGTGAGTATTTAGATAGCATCAATAGAATCTCAGAACAATGTAATAATATATTATTATACCAAAATGTAATAAAGAGATAATGATTAAAAATATACCATCGCTACTATCAATTGCTATAATTACATATAACAGTGAAAAATTTATAAAGAGTGCCATTAACAGTGCTTTATTACAAGATTATACTAATATTGAAATAGTAATTGCTGACGATGCTTCCACAGATAATACAATAAGAATTATTGAAAAATATTTAGAAGCATACCCGGAAAAAATAAGATTATTGGTAGCTAATGAAAATTTAGGAATTACTGCAAATTGGTTTAAATGTGTATCAGCATGCAAAGGGAAATATATAACAGTACTTGGTGGTGATGATGAGTTTTATCCTAATACGTTGTCTAAACAAATTGCAATAATGGAAAACGACCATAATATTGCCATTTGTTATGCAGATGCTTCTGTTTTTCATGTACTTACTAAAAAAGATCTATATAGATTAAGTGATAAAGCACCAACTAAATCAGGTGGTATTGAGTTAGCTCTCCGTGACTGTATCTATTATTCTCCAGCGATGATGTTTCGTAAATCCTTGCTACCTAAAGAAAATAGCTTTACTAGGATAAAACATGGTGCCGATTTAGCTTTTTTAAAGGAAATCATGATATTATCAGCTCCTTGCGGTCAAATATATTACTTACCAGAAGTAGTATATAAATATCAAAAGCATGAAAGCAATATTACTGTTACTAATTGGGAATATCGCAAAGAGCATATTGATGCTATTAAAATATTACAGCAAAAATACCCTAAATATAGTGAATATTTAAATGGATCTATCTATGACTTTTGTTGTGTTGCCTTTTTCAAGAGCATATTAAAACTTAAGTTTAAAGATGCGTATTATTGTTTGTTTACCGGCCTAAAAGCCTCAAAAGGAAATCCCCTCAAATTCTTTAGAGCATTAATATGGGCAGTACGTTTTTCATTAAAGCAACCATTTCGCGTTTTATATACTTCTTTTCATAACTAATAGGTATTCTTATATGAAAAGGCTTTTTTGGGCTATATCAGTTATATCAGTAATTTTTGTTGCACTATTTGTGCTTTATAAATATAAACGCCATCAGTTTCAATGGTTAAAACCTATTGCTCTTGCACTGAGTAAGGACACTTTAGTAATTAAGGTCGCTCCTTTTTCGAAAGACGGACCTTCTCCAAAGAATTTACCATCAAAATTGCTGAAGAATATATTAAAAGAAAAATATAATGTTAAAATAAGCACTAGTAATTACGATCTAGTGATAGATCGCCCAGATAATGATATATATAGAGATTATAACAAGTTTGAAGAGTTAGATCCTAAAATAATAAAAATATTTTTCACACCAGAAGCTATATTACCAAATCTTAATAATTATGACTTAACCATAGGTTTTGATAAGATAGATGACGCCAAATATATTAGAGTACCATGGTATTATTTTTCTAATTTTAATACAAAAATAAGAACCGATTATAATAGAGAGGCTGACCAAGGCAAGTGTAATCCTAACAAACGTTATTTTGCTTGTTTTTTAGTAACTAATAATAGCGAAGGGGATAATTGGCGTAATCATAAACCCTTTGATGGCTGCTTAGCCCGCACTAAAATATTTAACAAATTATCAACCTATAAGCGAGTTGAAAGTGGAGGTAAATATCTAAATAATATAGGTAGAGTAATTCCTCCTAATGAAACAATGGAATGGCTATCTAACTGTAAATTCATTATAGCTTATGAAAACCAATCATATGATGGGTATATTACAGAAAAGCCTTTCCAAGCATATTTTGCGGGAGCAATCCCAATATATTATGGACATCCCACTGCAGTCACAGATATGAATAAGGATGCAATAATCTATGCAGGAGACTTTAATAACGAGGATGATTTAGTAGAATATATCAAAAAAGTTGATAACGACGAGGATTTATATTGCAAAATTTGGCACCAAAATATTATCACTGCTCCAGAAAGAAATTTTGAAACTGTTAGATCGAAATTGGCTGATAAAATCTACCAAGTAATTGATCAAAAACTTAAAAAGTAACTACTGCAATTTTATATTATAATCTTTTTGAGTCTATAGAACGAAACCGTGTCCTAAGACGTAATATTATTCTACCAAACATAGTACGATAAATTATCAAATATATAATTCTTCTTAGTAGATTTCGAGAAGTTGCAATTATCTTAAAATCAAACTATACTGGACTGAATTTTCAAGACAAATTTTCACTAATTTTGTTTTCCACTTT
>CAZMMN010000015.1:0-7981 GCA_964567405.1 uncultured Rickettsiaceae bacterium
GCTCTCGCTTATTCCTTCAAACCTCATCATATTTATTATAACTTTATAAATTATCTACTCAAATAACCCCCATAAATCTCTACCCATTTATCTTTTACTTTTAACATGATTTGGTCATTAATAATATAAATACCACGGTTAATTCTTATAAATAACTGCTTATTTGCTTGGTATTTACTATTTATTTCGTTACGAGATATCACACTGGAAATATACTCTCTTTTTTTACGGTAATTTGGAAGTATTTTTTCTGGAAAATTAGATATCTGCTGATGAAGTGATACTGCACTAAAAGAAAAATGATTGATATTTTTATTTTGAATATAGCTATTATTGAGATTATATTGATTAGAATTTTTAGCCCTACTTATCATCATTAATAAGAAAAAATATTCGGGTTTTTCAGGCGTGATTTTTACTAGTTTATTGTTAATTTTTAATGACAAACTATCGGCTTTAAGTTCATCATAAATGTTTGCTAATTTATGCTGACAATATTTTTCGTTAGCTAAACCCTTAGATAAGGCTATCATAAAAGCATTGCGGTTATTATTATCTACTGCCTCAACTGAAGCTCCGAGGGCAGTTAACTTTTCAACATGAGCTTTACTTCCTAAATACGCTGCACACATTAATGGCGTAAGGTTAAAAATATTGCGGAATTCCACCCCATAATTATTAATAGATTTAAGCATAATCTCGGTATTTTTGTAAACATAATCTTGCATATATTCTTCTTGCAGGAGAAGATCGCATTTATTGATATTATTCGCAGCTTTAACGCCATGCTCTTGTAACTTGTTAATTAACAAGTAATCATTATAAACTATGGCATAGTTTAATAGCCTAATAACATCCTTTTTATTAGCAGTTTTTTCTTCAAAAACTTTTACTTGTAATTTGTTTAGCTCGTCTAAAGTAATCGGAATCCATGGAATATTGGTTGATTTTAATATATTTGCTTCGATTGCTTCTACTTGCTCTTGCTTGCCTTGTAATGCTAATTTACCAGCCTCTTTTTGCCATTCTTCTCTTGAGGATTGTTCAGCTTTAATATTTACTGCATTGATTTTGTGAATATGTAGCAATTTCAGAAATTGATGCTGCGGATTCGCTTCTATCAGGTACACATTCTGCAGTGCTCTGGTAACAGCTACATATAAAGCATTTAAGTAAAATTTATAGATTTCTAAAGATTTATCTGATTTATCTTTTGCTCGTGAATATTTAAAATCTACTTTTAAAAATGTATCATCTATGCCTGAACTAATCTCTTGGTACTTAGCCTCAGGTGAAATAAAATTAAAGAGAATAATATTATCATATTCTAATCCCTTAGCTTCTTGCACCGTAAATATTAATGGACTCGCAAATAACTCTCTAGCTTGCTTCTTTTGGTGCTCATATAAAACTAAAATAGCATAATGGATTGATTTAGCAGTGCTGTCATTTATTGCTTTGATTACTTCTGGTCTATGTTCTAGACAGCTCACCGTTCCGTGAATTTTACTAGTACTTTCAATTAGATAATGACTTTCCTGGTCAATAGAACCAAAACGATAGTTCTTTAGCTTCAGCACTCGGTTTGCTAACTCTATTACTTCTGGGGTATTGCGATAATTCTTGGTAAGAAGACGGGTGATACTATGAGTTGATAAGCTTTCATCTTGATAAAAATATGATTTTAAGCTAGACCACGAAAAAAAGTTAGGGTGCACTATTTGATTAGCATCACCACTGAGTAAAAACTTATGTTTATTATTAAGCCCCTTCATCGCCAGAGATAATTGGCTGCTAGTAAAGTCCTGAACTTCGTCAATAATTACCGCATCATATTGCGGAGTAATCAGCCCTTGATAGTCATAGGCTAAAATATTAGGATCATAATAGTTTTCTGCTTGTAAGAACCGTAAGTATTCTTCAAATAATGCATATACTTCCTGACGTTGCTGTGCTAAATAAATCGTTTGTTTTATTCCAAGACTAAGGTAATCTTCTTTGCTTAAGTACAGTTTACTGCTATTGCCGGCAATAACTCCAGCAAATTCCTCAAATAATTGATAAGCATCACCAATGTTTTTAGTTTTGGGTGTACGCATAAACCATTGCTGAAATACTGACCGAGTAATTTCTTGTTTACCAGGTATACAGATTGTTTCTATTAATTCTTTGAAAGACAGAAAATCAATATCTTGGTCTTCATTATAATATTGATGAGCGAAATAGAGCTTCTTAGCATTATTTACTAAATAACTTGATAAACTGATGTATAAAATCCTACCTGTTATGCTTTTTATTTTCTCTAACATCACGGAAGTTTTACCGCTACCAGCTGAGCCAATAAGTATTAAAGGTAAAGGGTAATGTAAAATCTCTGTTTGCTCTGGGTCAAAGACAATGAACTTATCTAATAAATGAACAGGGTGATTAGTTGCTATATATTTTAATATCTGACTAGAATCATCTTCGGGCACCGGCGAGACAATATTTTCCTCAATAATTTGAGCGCCCCTTAAAAAACGAGATTTATTATAAGCATGATTTTTAATCACCTCTAAAATCAGTAAAAATAACTGACTTTCATGTTTAATCATGGTGAATAGCAATCTATTAGAATCATCTAACTTAGCTCTGAAATAACTTGTAGGCTTAAGTTTTTTAACTTCAGCTGATTTAAAATCACCTTCTTTTAGTAATTGTACTACTTTATCAAATTTAGTTTTTAATCCATCATAATCTAAGTCATTATAGTAAAGTAATGAGTACATGCTTTTATGTTTCTAGTTTTAATAGTTTGGATTGTTATTAATAATTTTATAGAGCTAGCATTATTCAAAATCATTTTATTAGCATTTGTGGTTATAATAATCTTGCAATCGATCAGCTAAGACCCGCCCTATTAGTAATGTTGTGCCTATAAAATAATACAAAGCAAACTTTTGCACTTAAAAATATCAATAATAGCCTTGGCGGCTGATTTACTGTAATTAAAAATTAGTAAATTACTAATTTTATAATCTTATCTTAATCTTTTAATTTATCCTTTAAAATCTTAATTATCTTCTTAAGAATGTCAACAATGTGAAGATCTATATCATTATTATATAAATAATGACGACTAAATAACAATAGTAAGAGACAAAGTGGATAAATTTTTATGAGGGCGACGAAAGAATGATTAGAGGAAGAAATTCTTCCATTACCGAACTATATAGTTTTCTTTTAAATGGGATAACAATATGAGAGAGTTCTTTATAATTAATCCAGCGCCAACTGGAGAATTCTGGTTGTTCAGTATTAACATTAATATCATTATCGGTTCCAGTGAATCTAATTAAGAACCATTTTTGCTTTTGTCCTCTAAAACTCCCTCCCCAAAGCTTTGGGGTTAAGGACTTTGGGAGGTCGTAACTATACCATTGCTTGCTTTCCGCGATGATATCACCTTTATCAGAGCCTATTTCCTCACACATCTCTCGTATAGCCGCTTTGCTTGGCGTCTCACCAGGATTAATGCCACCTTGCGGCATTTGCCAAGCATCAATTTTAGTATCAATCCGTTTACCAACAAATACTCTATTCTTACTGTCTAGGATCATCATGCCTACCCCTAATCTATAAGGCAAGTCATAAAAATTTATTTCAGGCATTTAATCATAATGAATTGCTTTTGAATAAAGTGGAGATTGGAACTAATTCGACAGATTTGGCATATGGTGTTTTCAACCACTCTTTAAGCAGCGAGATAGTTAACGGATATTTGCCAATATATCCTAAAGCAACTTTGTGCTGTTTAGCGTGTTCAACTAGCTTACGGAGATTTTGCTTTATTAGTTCTTCATCTGGTTCCTGATCAATTATAAGGCTGGTAGCTATTATATTATTATACTGCTTTAAATATTCAGCAGCTAAGGGATTATAAGGGTTGCCCAATATAAAAACAAGCCCCCTCTCTTTTATCTGACTTAGAACTGGCAGAGTGGCTTGCTGATTAAGAGTAAATTTTTCTTTATAGCTGCTATATACTCCATGAAAATTTTTATGGCTGCTTAAAATATTATCAAGGTTTAGTTTATTCTCTTCTTCTGAGCTGGTAGTCTCAAGAGCATACCTGCCCGGATTATCCGAAGGGTGATCAGTCTGGAAAGGCAAGTAGAGATAGATTTCAAAACCTTTTTTGTGAGCAGTATGCAGAAGGGGAGTTAACGGAGTAACGTAAGGTAAAAAACCTAATCCTATTTGCACTGGCAAAGTGAGGGTCAGCTCAGTAAATTGTCTATTTACGCCCAAGTTAGTAACTATTATGGCTATCTTCGGTTTAGCGACAGGCAAGGCTTGTTGTTTATCTGGTTGATAGCTAGAGTTTATAGGCTCTTCAACAACAGACTGAGGTTTGCCATTGCTTTTATTTGCTATTGTCTCGCTAATGGTTGCGCTGACCGGAGGATTATTAATATTAAAAAAGATATATTGTTTACGCTCTATCGCCTCATTCACTATATTGGGACGTACAATTGCAAGACCTACAAATAATAAAGCGAGAAAAGCAATACTTAAAGTAACGTTTACAATAATTAAGTAATATTTAACTTGTTGTTTATTCCTTTTTAAATAATTAATCATAATTAGCTAATTACAAAATTGTACGGAACGAATATTGTCTCTTATCCATTTACTTTCACTTCTTATTCATGGATAATCCCACTACTAGATCGCAGGCTCTAGCATATTGATAGTCTTTCTTATAAAGCTCAGAAAAAGCTTCTTCATCCTTTTTAGCTTCTATATTTGCTGTTTCTGATGGTTTATCCTCTGGCTTATTTTTAGCCAGTTCTTGGTCATTTTTCAGATAATTTTTCAAAGAAGATTCAGAAAAGCGTTTCTCGTTAGCTTTGCCTTTCGGGTAATCAATGCTGGCTTGCTCGACAATTATGTCTGGTTCGATACCTTCCGCCTGAATAGAACGACCATGGGGAGTAAAATACTGAGCAGTGGTGAGCTTAAAAGCTGATCTTTTATCTATATTTATTAGAGTTTGCACTGAGGCTTTACCAAATGATTTAGTACCCATTATTATTGCTCTTTTGTGATCTTGCAGGCTACCAGCAATAATTTCCGAGGCTGAAGCTGAGCCGGAATTAATAATTACTACCATTGGAACCTTAGGAGCTTTAGCAGCAAATTTGCTAGCCGTATAAACATCATTACTTGAAGAGATTCTGCCTTTAGTGGAAACTATAACGCCGGATTCAATAAAAACCTCTCCTACTGATACTGCTTGATTAAGAAGCCCTCCAGGGTTATTGCGCAAATCTAAAACAATGCCTTTTATGTTGCCTTTAGCTTTATCTTCCAAATTTTTAAGGTGCTTTCTTAGCTCAACTGTAGTGCTTTCATTAAAAGTTACGATTCTTATATAAGCTACATTGCCTTTTTCTAGATGAGATTTTATAGGTTTAATCTTAACTAGCTCGCGAGTAAGTTCAACCTCAGTTGATTTATTTTCATTTTCTTTTAATACCAATAACTTAACCTTAGTACCTGGCTCACCCCGCATTTCTTTTATCGCTTTGTGAAAACCAAGATTAGATACCGACTCGTTATTTACCTCTACTATATAATCACCTGGTTTTATGCCCGCTCTATAAGCAGGCAGATCATCAATAGGGGAAATAATTTTAATAGCCCCGTTATCGAACATCACTTCCACTCCTATCCCACCAAATTCCCCTTTAGTGTGGTTGATAAAATCTTCTAGGTTTTCATCGCTTAATAAGCAAGAATGTGGATCTAATGCAGTCAGCATCCCATTAATAGCTGCATCCGTCATTTTTTGCCTATCCGGCTCGTGAACATAGTCTTTTTTGATCCGTTCAAATACCTGCTGGAATTGTTTGTAATATATTTGATCAGATACTTTGGCGCTTTGATTATCTTCAGCAAATACGGACTTGCTGGGATGAACAATAAGAAAAACAAGATATAATAGCGTTAATAAGCGTAACTTCATAAAGAAACTGTAAAACTTTAAATTTAAATGTAAGACGGTATTATATTAGCTTACCGTTTAAATTAAAAGATATAACAGCAAAAAGCAAGCAAATCAAATTTTAAGAACCTAGGCTGGAAGAAGATGGCAGTAGTAAAGAAGTTATTCATACTATCTTTTTTATTCACCTTGAGATAAAGAAAATCCGCTTTTGCCATCAAATTCATAAAGATTTACTATCTTAACGAAGTCAATTTTAGCTTCTATTAAAATTTCAATTAATTCGGCTATAAATTTTCTCTCCATTTTATCTTCTTGGTTTTTAGGCATAAACCGACCACACCAATAATCAGACAATAATTCAACCATATTATTATGGCTTGGCCATAATTTTAATCCTTTACAAGATATAGTTTTTAATTCCAGGTTTTTTAGCTCAAGAGCTTGAATTTTAGTTGCTACCTCCTGAGCAGACCTAGTCTCTATTTGCATAAATACATCCACTCCTACGAGATTTTTACTTTCTTTATTTTTAATAGTATATAAATCAGCTGTAGAGTAATTGGGTCTAACTGAATAAGCAGCGAGTTTTAACTTATTTGGCGTTTGCCCTAATCTTTTTACTACTTCTTTAGTAAATTCCTGCGTGCCAACTTTTTTGCTAGAAGTCTTATCATTATAAATATCACTAGTATGGATGCCATCTTCTAAAGTTTTTTTCCAGGCATTTTCTATCAATGCTGCTATATCTCCTTGTTGAATATGTACCAGCATCATTATTGCAGCATTAAGCAATCCCGAAGGATTAGCAACATCTTGCCCTGCAATATCTGGGGCAGAGCCGTGTATTGCTTCAAACAAGGCATAATTGGAGCCAATATTTGCCGAACCAGCCAGTCCCACTGAGCCTGAAATTTCCGCCGTAACATCTGAGATAATATCACCATATAAGTTAGAAGTTACTATTACGTCAAATGCACTAGGTTTGGTGGCAAGCCTTGCGGTGCCAATATCGACAATATAATGTTCTGCTTTAATTTCTGGGTACTCGGCGGCGATTTCGTCAAATACTTTATGAAAGATTCCATCCGTAAATTTCATAATATTATCTTTGCTAAAGCAGGAAACTTTCCGGCGTTTATTTTTTATGGCAAACTCAAAAGCAAATCTAATTATTTTTTCGCTACCGCTTCGGCTTATAATTTTAACGGATTCATACATATCGTGAGTAGGTCGATATTCTATGCCGGAGTATAGGTCTTCTTCATTTTCTCTTACTATCACTATATCTAAATCAGGGTGTAAAGTACTAACGAATGGATGGTAAGAAATTGACGGACGGACATTAGCATAAAGAGACAACGCTTTGCGTAAGGTGACATTTAAGCTCTTATATCCTCCTCCCTGCGGCGTAGTTATAGGAGCTTTGAGGAGAATTTTAGTTCTCTCCAGCGACTGCCAAGTATCCTCTGCAATCCCAGAGGTATAATGCTTTTTGTATAGTTTTTCTCCTACTTCTATCACTTCTAGTCTAATTCGCGCCTCTGCCTCTTTTAATATATACAGAACCGCTTCCATTATTTCTGGTCCTATTCCATCGCCGTAAGCAACCGTAATTGGCACTGAATCTTTCATAAACCTTCTCTTCTTTATATTTAAGTTAATAATTTTTATTTAGTTATTAAGTGGGCTTAACGATAAGACTATTTTTATTTTTACAACTAATCACAGTTATTATGTTAACTTGCTCATAAAAATTATTGTCAGCATTTTTTAGAATATCTAGCATTTTCTTCGAAATTGCATAATTAGTCATTCTCGCTAAGGCATTTGATTCGCCTAGATTTTGCAGCTCTTTCATCAGAACAAAAGGACTAGGAAAGCTAAACTGCATATTATCACAATCAACTATAATGTCAGCAAAGCCCGCTCTTTGTAATAAAATAGCAACATTCTCAAATTGAATAAAAGGAGAAATATGAGGGCAGCTAG
>CAZMMN010000015.1:7991-15002 GCA_964567405.1 uncultured Rickettsiaceae bacterium
AGGACGGTTTAATTGCAGCTCAATATCAATAAGGCGCCGCCGTAGATTCTTTAGACTTCCATCTCCTATAAAACTAGCGATAAAGATGCCATTATGCGCTAATAAACAATGGATATTTGATAGAAAGCTAGGTATATCATTAATCCAGTGCATCCCTAACATGAAGGTAATTAGATCGAATTTTTTGCCTGGCAGAATATTAGATAACTCAGCAATATTTGCTTCATCTAGTTCAATGGCTAAATCGCCTTCACAACAAGCCAGCATTATTTCCGATGCAGCCAAGGTAATTATTGTAGAACTTTTATAGCGTTCTTTTAACATAGAAGTGAGCAATGTAGTGCTGCAGCCTATATCTGCAATATATTGGAATTCTTGCTTTACATCACTTAGTCTATCTATAAGGTCAAGTGCTGCCTGGCGTAAGAAAGTAGAATGGGAAATAGTGGATATGGCGCGCTCACGATGTCTTTGGAGCGTACGCCTATTAAACATGCTAGTATCTAATATCTAAGAACGCTAGTTGGCGCCACATACATCATCATATTGCTATGATATTTTTTGTTGTAAAAAGCCAAAGAATGGCGAAGGCGGTGGTTTTTGCGCGCCGACCAGCTTTGAGGCTTATTTACTTCTTTGTATGATTGTGAATTTTCTTGGCGCGTAGTCGGCTCCATATAGCTTTTATTGTAGGCGTATCCCTTTAAAGAATCCTTATATTCCGCCATGTTACTCGCTATCTTTATCACGCTGCTTTTATATTTAGAGCCAAGAGCGGGAGTTGCAGAGTGATATCTGGCGATTGCCTCATGCCAGTTGCCTGCTTGATCGTATTTGGCTTTTAAAAACCCAGCACCATAAGCGACATTGCTCCTTGGATCAAACGCATGTTCAAGAGAGAAAAAAGCTTTAGGATGATGTTTAAGGTTAATCTGCATACAACCTACATCAATACTTTCCTTACCTCGTAAAAGTTGCTGTTTGACGAAATTTATTGCTTCCCGTTTAGTGTTAAAGAAATATCCTTGCCCTTCAACATTAACCGTCCAGGGCCACACTACTTTTATTTTATGTTGCGAGTGTTTTTTTCCTGATTCTTGTAAAGCTATAGAATGCAAAGTATCCTTGGGAATAAGCAACTTTTTTTCAAAATATGGAAACATTTTAGTGCATCTAAGCGATTCTAATATTTCTTTATCAATAACTCCAAGAGCGCTTGTGCTGCTGGAGAATAACAGAATTAACAGAATGCTGTAAAGCAGTCGTACCTTCATAGCTAGGCGCATTTATAAAGAATTGATATTTGAAGAAGAAAGTTTATTATAAAGCTGATTATAAATCAAGTTTGCAAACATTAATGCTAGCTAATTAGTTTGTTTAAATAGTAATAATAACAGCTTTTACTTTTATATGATAGATACTTTAATGATTTTTGCCGCTGGTTATGGCAGCCGCATGCAGCGCCTTACTAAAGCGCGACCAAAGCCTCTACTCTCTATCCATGGCAAACCTCTACTCTCTTATGCGCTAGAACTAGCAAGCAACTACAATTTTAAAAGAATTGTAATTAATACTCATTATCTAGCAGAACAAATTTTAGGCTTTATAGAAGAATTCAAAAGCCAGAACCATAATATTCCTGAGATTGTAACAATACACGAAACTGTTTTACTTGATACTGGTGGAGCAGTAAAGTCAGCTACATCTATGCTTGGTAATCAACCTATTTTTACTCTTAATAGTGATGTAATAATTAAGTCTACTAGCAATTTATTTTCTGAGATGCTGGCAAGTTGGAACCCTGACAAAATGGATTTCCTAATGCTACTTCAACCTTTTAATAAGTCCGTAGGCTATAGAGGAAGGGGTGACTTTGAATTAACAGAGGATGGCAAGCTACATAGACCGAATGTTAATGGTAATTACAGCTTTTTATATACGGGGCTACAAATACTAAAACCAGAACTTATTATGCTTAATCCGTTAGAAGTCTTTTCGTTGAAAGATTACTATTTAACCTCTGATAGAATTTATGGCTTCACTACTCAGGATGTTAAGTGGTATCATGCTACTCATCCTGAAAATATTGCTGATATTGAAAAAGATTTATTATGCTATCAATAAAATATACACCTCACTCATTTGATCAATAAGTAAGTATGTTATCTAAAAAAAAGCTTTTTTTATTAATTTTATTCTTTATTGCTGGACTAACGCAAAATTTATATGCCAGCAGCGAAACTACTGAAAGCGAAGAAGACATGCTAGAAACCGGTGAAGGTCGAGAATTGGAACAGGAATACCCAAGTACTCCATTCCCTGCTGCTAATGGCAACAAGGCTATTGCTCAACCTCCTGATAAAAACCAGCTGGAAGAGCAGCAAGCAGAAAGCCAGCAGCCAATATTGATGGGCAGCAAAGCTAAGGTAATCGCCCTCAACAAAACTACTGCTAAGTCTTCGGAAATAACTTTAAAGGTTGGCGATGCTCAGTATTTTGGGAATGTTGAAATAAAAATTCACAAGTGCAGTAAGAGTCTGGATCCTTACTCACCTGATAACAAGATATTGTTAACTATCACTGAACATAAAATTGATGAAGACCCATTAATTATTTTTCAAGGGTGGATGATGTCTTCTAATATTTCCGTCTCTACTTTAGAGCATCCAGTATACGAAATATTTGCCAAAGAATGTTGGTAGTTTTTTAGATGTATTCATGAACTTAATTTTACCCCTACTCAGTTTTTTAATTCCATCATTAGGGATGGTAGCAGGACTTTCTATTGCTTTTACCGTCCCTATTTTCTTACTGGCTTTAATCAAGCATTTAAAACCATCATTATTAAAACTCTCATTTAAAGAGTATAAATTAGAGGCAATATTTGGCGGATGGTGTTTTATTAGCTGCTGGTGGGCGCCTGACAGAGTAGAAAGCTTATATATTTTTTGGTCAATATTGACGGTTGTTTATTTAGGGATGGTAGCGCTAAATAATTTAACACCTAGAATGAATTGTTTACTCGCTATAGAAAAATCTTTTACCTTCGGTGTGTGTTTTGCAATTATTTTATTTTTGATTGAATATTTCTTTCAAGGGTTTATTTCTCTTACTTTCCGTCGTCTTTTTCAATCTTCTCATAGTCAGCATTTTTATTTATACATGCTTGATCGAGGCTGTGCCTTATTATCAGTGATTTCTTGGGTAATGATAGGTATTCTACTCAAGAGACAAAAACCATTGCTCGCTTTTATCTTTTATATTACAGTGATTTATTTACTGGCTATTTCTGATAGCTTAGCCAGTTTTGTAGGATTCTGCGTTGGCAGTTTGGCATTTTTTATTCACTGGATATTCTCGTCTAAGAAATTATTAAAATTTTTAACTATTGGCTTAGTTCTTGGTTCGTTACTAATGCCTGTTGTTGCATACCAAATACACCCTTACCAGCTTTCGGAAAAATACTCCAACATCTTACCTGTATCGTCGATACATCGTCTTTTTATATGGCATTTTGTTAGTAATAGAGCATTAGAAAAACCTATTTCTGGTTGGGGATTTGCCTCATCCAAAAAATTTCCTATCAAAGATAATGAGATAGTTCAGTATAAGCAATATGTGTTATCTCCTCTTCCTCTTCATCCCCATAATAATATTTTACAAATTTTGCTAGAAACAGGGTTGATAGGATTTTTATTATTTTTAGCAATAATTTACAAATGGTCTAGCAATATTCAAAAAATTATCCTTGATAAGATAGGAACAATGCCGAAGAAATATAATTTTTATCCAGTATTTTATTGCTGTTTTATCAATTATTATATAATTGGAATGATATCATTCAGCATGTGGCAATTATGGTGGGTAATAAGTGGCATTTTTGCAGTAGCAATGATAAGAATATTACTGAGATGACATAAATAGTTTTTATATATTATTTTGTGAGGTAGACTTAATTATAAGTTGCAATGAATATAAATCCGTATGATGACCGCCTCAAATCAGTCCAGCCATAATAAACCGTTGGAAGCTACACTGTTGTTATCCACCGGCACTTTTCTTGAATATTTTGACCTGATGCTATATGTGCATATGGCAGTATTGATTAATGAACTATTTTTTCCGAAAACCGATCCATTTACTGCAGGTATTCTTTCCGCCTTTGCTTTTTGCACTACTTTCATATTTAGACCTTTTGGCGCTTTATTTTTTGGCTGGCTAGGCGATAACATAGGACGCAAAGCCACTGTCATTATTACAACTTTCATGATGGCTACCTCTTGCGTTATTATGGCAAACCTTCCTACTTACGAGCAAATAGGGATTAGCGCAGCCTGGATTATGATTATTTGCCGGATTGTACAAGGCATGTCTTCTATGGGAGAAATAATAGGCGCGGAAATTTACCTAACTGAGACTGTGTCTATTCCATTAAGATATGTAGTGGTAGCGCTGATGTCGCTGGCTGCTGCTTTAGGATCTATGGCAGCGTTAGGAGCTGCTTCTATTTTCACTTCCTTTGGATTAAATTGGCGTTTAGCATTTTGGCTAGGAGCAATCATTGCTGTTATTGGAACTGCTGCTCGTACGCGCCTGCGAGAAACTCCGGAGTTCGCTGATGCTAAAAGAAAGGTAAAGATGGATCTGGAAATGGTCTCAATTGAACCAAGCGCATTAGAGGAGCTCAGTATTTTTAAGCGTAAAGTTAACCTAAAGACTTCCGTCGCATTAGTATTAATCCGTTGCGCGTGGCCGGTATATTTTTATCTGGCTTATATTCATTGCGGACAATTGCTAAAAGACGCATTTGGCTATAGCAATGAGCAAGTTATTCATCAGAATTTTATTTTGTCCATAGTAGAAACTTTGGGAGTGCTCCCTCTGATATATTTAGGGTACAAAATGCGACCAATGTTAATTTTAAAAGTTAGAACTGCTATCTTTTTGGTTTTCACCCTATTCTGCCCTTATTTATTAAATAATGCTAGTACTCCCGCGCAAATATTGTTAATTCAGTCCTTCATAATGTTTTTTGTTCTTGATACTGTGCCAGCGGTTCCTATTTTTTACAAACATTTTCCAATTTTTAAACGCTTTACCGCCGCCGCATTTTTATATGCCTTATCGCGCGCTATAATGTATGTTATAACTTCCTTCGGGCTTATTTATTTACTAAATAAATTTGGTAATTGGGGATTATATGTTATCATGTTGCCAACAGTGATAGCTTACTGGTTAGGAGTGCGTCATTTTGATGAGTTGGAACAAAATGACACCTCTGTAAACAACAAGGTTTAAGGCTATTTACTGTTACAGTTATTATCTATAACCATTGTTAGTTACCTAAATGCAAGCGCTCGAGAATTACTTCATTTACACGGCTATTAATAGAGAATTCTCTGTTGCTGAACTTTCCCTCAGAATAAAAGAATTGCTTGAAAGCAATATTGGGTACGTTAAAGTGCGAGGGGAAATTTCCGGACTAAAAACCGCTGGTTCTGGACACTGCTATTTTAACTTAAAGGATAAAGATAATCCTTCGGCTCTTCTAGCTATAACGTGCTGGAAGCATAGTTTAACTAAAGTTAAGTTTTCCTTGGTTGATGGTTTGGAAGTATCAATAGCAGGCAAAATAACCTCTTACTCTGGACAATCGCGTTACCAACTATCTGCTGAGCTTATTGAACCAGTCGGCAGTGGTGCTTGGAAACAAATTTTAAAAGAGCGCCAGGAAAAGCTAGAGAAAGAAGGGCTATTTGACAAATCTCTCAAAAAACCAATACCTAAAAAAATAGCCAGTAGAATTGGAATAGTCACTTCTATTACTGGCGCCGTCATTAGAGATATAATACATAGAGTGCAGGAACGCTGCCCGACTTCCCTTATAATTTGGCCCGTAACAGTACAAGGCGAGAATGCGGCTGAGGAGATATCTGCAGCTATTAGTGGCTTAAATGCATTAATAGAGAACAAACCTGATATAATTATCGTAGCGCGTGGAGGTGGCTCAATAGAAGATTTAGCGCCTTTTAACGAAGAAATAGTAGTGCGTAGTACAGCTGCTTCTGCCATTCCTATTATTTCAGCTGTAGGTCATGAGACCGATACTACTTTAATTGACTTAGCAGCAGATCTTAGAGCTCCCACTCCCACTGCTGCCGCTGAGTATGCGTTGCCGGTCGCCGCTAATCTGCTTAGCTGCCTTGAGCTTAACTATAATCGTCTTGTAAGTAACGCCCAGCGTTTAGTTACAACTAGCCAGCGAACGCTAGACAGCTATCAACGTATCTCTAGATATTTTATAAATTATTTTACTTCCATTGAGCAAAGGCTTGATGATCTCGGATTTAGACTATCTGAATCTCTACCTACTTTATTTAAATTAAAAAAAATTAAATTAAAAAGATTCTCTGCTCAGCAATTTAATCCTAACAAAGCAGTTAGCTATAAATTAATGCAAGTAGTGCACTGCTATGGCGGTTTAGTAAGGTTGATCGATAAAATAACCGCCAGCTCTGCGCACAAATTAGACCTAAATACTGCCTTGCTAAAGAGTTTAGATTATAATAATGCGCTAAAGCGTGGCTTTGCGATAGTAAAATCAGCAGAAGGCAGGTTCTTAAGCAGCAAAGCCCTTGCCGATACTGACGTCGGTGATAAATTAAAGATACAATTTGCAGATGGGGAGCTAGTGGTTAAGAAAATGTAAAAATTAAATGTGTTTTTGATTACCCGAATACATTGACCAGCTTAGATCTTCAGGACTAGAAAAAATAATGATTTACCCTACACAAGTAGGGTTGCGGAAGCCAACGTAGATTCTTAAACCAACGCTAGATTTATAAGTGGGCAAAATATCAAAATATATACACTTGAGATTAGCTGCGTAATTCAATAAAACATTTAAGCTCTCAGCATCTTACCATCAATAAAAAGGAGATTGCTTTTTATTAATTATTAATTAGAATGATTATAAAAATTTTTTAACTATCGCTCTATGCCTCCTGTAAA
>CAZMMN010000016.1:0-14973 GCA_964567405.1 uncultured Rickettsiaceae bacterium
TTTTGTGATATCTCAGCTTGTCAATGCCAAAATCTTCCTGACCAATACTAGTGCAAAGCGCTGTAATTAAAGTACCGATTTGCTCAGAACTAATCATTTTATCAAACCTTGAGCGTTCAATATTAAGAATCTTGCCGCGTAAAGGCAGCACTGCTTGGTATTTCCTGTCTCTACCTTGTTTTACCGTACCTCCGGCTGATTCTCCCTCAACTATCATTAATTCGGCTTTTGCTGGGTCTCTTTCTTGACAATCGGCAAGTTTGCCCGGCAGATTTGATACTTCTAACGCTGACTTGCGTCTAGTTAATTCTCGCGCTTTTTTAGCAGCCTCTCTTGCCAGAGCTGCTTCTTCAATCTTACTCAGTATTATCTTCGCTTCATTCGGATGTTCTTCTAGCCATTCAAGAATTTTAGTATAAGCTACATTTTCTACTGCTGTTCTTACCTCGGAACTAACTAGCTTATCTTTTGTTTGAGAAGAAAACTTAGGATCTGGAACCTTTACCGAAAGAACGCAGCATATTCCCTCTCTAATATCGTCGCCAGTAAAAGAACCACTTTTATTCTTTTTACTTACATTATTGGTTTCACTATATGCGCTAACAGCTCTAGTTAACCCCGCTTTAAAGCCAACCAAATGTGTACCGCCATCCCTTTGCCTGATGTTATTAGTAAAACATAAGATTGTTTCATGGTAAGAATCGTTCCACTGTATTGCTAGCTCCACTGTAATGCCAGTGTCTGGGTTAGCTACATTTAAGGAAAAACATGGATGCAGGGGTACTTTGGATTTATCAAGATATTTTACATAGGCTTCTATTCCGCCAGTAAACGTAAATTCAATTTCCTTACTTTCCTCCCAACGATTATCTAGCAATATTATTTTTATTCCTGAATTTAAGAAAGCAAGCTCGCGCAGCCTATGTTCTAGGGTAGCAAAGTCAAATTCAATAGTGCTGAAAATTTCTGTGGAAGGGAAAAAAGTAATTTCCGTACCTTTTTTTGTTGCAGCGTTTCCTACTACAGTTAGCGGCGCCTTTGCCTCACCTTTTTCAAACCTCATAAAATGTTCTTTGTTCTCTCTCCAAACTCGTAGCTCTAGCCACTCTGAAAGAGCATTTACCACTGACACGCCTACACCGTGCAGTCCACCAGATACTTTATATGAGTTTTGATCAAACTTACCACCAGCATGTAGTTGTGTCATAATTACTTCAGCCGCCGACACTCCTTCCTCCTCATGGATATCCACTGGAATGCCGCGCCCATTATCCGTTACAGTGACTGAACCGTTCTTATTAAGAGCTACTTTGATTAAGGTACAGTGACCTGCCAACGCTTCATCTATAGCGTTATCTATTACCTCATAGATCATATGATGCAGACCGGAACCATCATCGGTATCACCGATATACATACCAGGTCTCTTTCTCACCGCATCAAGTCCCCTTAAAACTTTTATGGAATCGGCGTTATAAGTATCTTTTTTTTCTGTTTGCTTATTCATTATTGATTCTAGTGCGATTTTTAGTTCAAATTATACCATTAAAATTGTAGTATTAGTATACTTTTTACTGTTTGCTTAGAGTTTCAAGCAAATAAGAATATTTAAAATTAGATATGACAGCAAACTATCAATTTTTAGGAAGCTTTCTTCTCACTCATAATTTTTAGCTGGTAGTTAAATTCCGCTCCATAAATAAAGATCATATTAGTGATATAGAAAAATATCAGTGTGATAATGATACTGCCTAAAGAACCATACACCACATTTAGCTGACTATAATACACAATATACCTAGAGAGCAAATAACCGTTAATGAGCCAGAGAGTAACAGTTAATATTGAACCGGGGATAACTTCACTGAACTTTAATTGGATATTAGGAATTATATAATAAAGTGATGCAGAACCTAAAAAAAATAATAATAGAATCAAAAAGTATCTCAACAGGTTTATAGGAAGTTCATAGCCATCAATGATTTCCACTAGAGTAGGGATTTTGGCAAGTCCCAGCGGAATAACTACTAACAAAAACATCAATAAGGTAATTACTACGCTAATTAGTAGAAATTGTAGAATACTAAGCAACCTGCGCCTTATATAAGGAGGAGGCGATTTAACTTCATAAACACGGTTTAGTATAGTCCTTAGACATTCAACGAAAGATGAAGCAGTCCATACACTTCCTACTACCGCTAAAGTTAGAAGGCTTTGTGGCGGAGTGCGAACTAACTCATCAATTCTACTTTTGATGGCGTCCGTGGCTTTTTCCGGCATATTCTCAATTAAAAGCACTATAAACTTTTCAGCTAATTCCGCGGCACCTAAAAAGCTAGTTAAGGCTAATAAAAAAATTAGGAAAGGAAAAATGGATAATAGAACCATAAAGGACATATAGCCAGAATGCTCTACTCCATCATGTTCAACAAGCCTTACAGCAGCCGCATAAAAACATGCTATTTTTCTTCTCATTTACCGAAACTGAAAAAAACTATTATAACAAAACGCTCCCTCATTGCTTTGGTATCTTTCTTTTTAGGACAAACGGCGCCTGCAGTAAGATGAAGAAGCCAGTAAGAGGAAGCACCCAAAATACTTTGAAATTGACCCAAGCGGCTTCGTGGAAATTACGCCATACTATTTCGTTTACTACTGCCATGGTGAGAAAAAAAAATGCGAATCTATAGCTCAAAATGTTCCAGCTTTTTGCGTCCATTTCTATAAGCTCATTTAATAAATATTTTAACAGCGGAGCGCCTCGCTTGGCGCTAATCAAGAACCATAATCCAAATACTATATATAAAATAGTTGGCTTGATTTTTATAAAAATTGGGTTGCCGCTGATTATGGTAACGCTTGCGGATAATAGTAGTACCCCCGAAGATACTAGTGAAAAAGCCTGAATTTTTCTTTCCACTAGGTAATATAGTCCAATGCTAATTACCGATGCAATTAGCATATATGATGCAGCGCTCTGGATATTGCCATATTTATAAGCAACAAAAAAAGCTACTAAAGGACCAAATTCTGATAAAAACTTAAACATTGCTTACTGATCTATCAATTTTACTTATAAATAAAATGGGTTAGTTCTTAACAAGAAGTGATTTTATTAAGCTCTCAATCTCGCGTGTGACTAAATATTGCTGCCCACTTGCTTTTCATAGAGTTTATTTAATATCTTAAGCATTTGAATAAAAACTATTGTAGAAATATAAAACATAAATTGTAATATATTAGGCTTAGCATTGTATCCTAGTATAACTCTTAGCATATCCCCCAAGATACTTTTATCGTCAACCAACCACGAACTGTCCCAAACTTGTTCAGAGAACATAGTGATAATTCCGGAAGATGTCAATAAGCCAGCAGCCTCTGAAGCAAGTCCAGCAGCAATTAGCAACAGCATTATCTCGGAAATCTTAAATATATATTTGCCAGCAAATTTTATTAATCCTAAATATATTAAGCTTCCTAGCAATATTCCGCTAAATGCCCCACCTAAAAATCCTATCAAATAACTAGTATGATTAATAGAGCCATTGCTGGAAACAGTTATGCCATAAATTAATAAAATAATTTCTACTCCTTCACGGAAGAGAGAAGTAGTAACAAACAAAGTTAGCATTATCCGGCTTGCCGTATTATTATGAATCTTTTCGGATAAATTATTAAAACGTTGCCTTACTTTAGTACCGTAGCCATTCATCCAGGTTATTGTCCAGCTAATCATTATTACCGTCATCAGCATAATGATAGTGTTAAATATTTCCTCCTCTACGTCCTGCCAGTACAGAGCAAGTGAGCGAATGAAAAATGCAAATAATGAAGCTAGAATCACCCCGAGTATAACCCCAGTAATAATATCAACACGTGATTTGTAGATGCGCTTAGTTACTGCTAAAATTATGCCTAGCATTAGCGCAATCTCCATTCCCTCACGAAAAACCACGAAAGCTATTTTAAACATTTCCTTTGTTTTAATCTCTCAGTTAACTATAATCTTTCCACGAGCTGTATCCGGATTAAATTCGCCAATAAAATAATATACACCAGGTCGTAAAGGAGCAATAACTATATAAGCAACAGAATTAGCGGGGATTATCTTTTCTCGCTTTAAATCCACACTATCAAATTCCTCAAGACTATTATCTTTATTATGTATGATCAACTTAACCTTTTGACCTGCTGATATTTCTATAATATCAGGATAGAATTTATGATCTTGGATAGTAATTTCAATGTTCAAGGTGTCTTTAGCAAACACACTAATAGCATTTATTAACGTTACATAAATAAGCAATGAGCTAACAATTTTAGCTATCTTCACTTCCTCTCATCACACAAACTGATTCATTATAATGATTGTACAGTAAATTATTCATGTTAACAACTTAGTTTGATAATTATTACTGTATAATGAAAATGGGATTGAACATTTCCCGCTATCATGTTCCATTTTTGATCAAAATAAAAATCAAGGGAGTAAAATTACCTTGTTAACATTTCCACCCCCTTATTTCTAAGGTTTAAATTGTTACATTGATCCAAAATAACAGGAGATTATCAAATTTGAAGATAACCTCTATATATAACTATAATATATCGCAGCACCAACCGCTGTTGCCGGTCATCTCTGCTTCATATATATTTATATTATCGTCCTCGCTAGGAGTTTGTTGTAAGTTAGAAGAGGCATTGATATCTAGCTGTATGTCATACTCTGACCCTGTAGCTTGCATTTTTACTTTACTAGGTAAAGGCAAATTCATCTCATTACATAAAGTTCCAATTGCACTATTTTTATTACATCCAATTGGTAGTTTTAAATAAACTTAATTCATTAGAGAGTTCCCTCGTAATATGATAGAGGTTAATGGAACTATCTTTACTTGCTGCCTTATAGTCGCTGTGATTTTCTGTAGCAACTATAAGGTCAAAATCTTTTTCTATTTATTGTAATTCTTGAGCTTTGGACAT
Organism: uncultured Rickettsiaceae bacterium; assembly: GCA_964567405.1. Taxonomy (GTDB): domain Bacteria; phylum Pseudomonadota; class Alphaproteobacteria; order Rickettsiales; family Rickettsiaceae; genus CAZMMN01. The sequence goes on from CAZMMN010000016.1 coordinate 4,984, forward strand.
AAGTACCTTTAAATATAATAAATTAAGTATGCTTGCTTGGTATTACTTGAAAATTTGCCCTGCCTAAAGCTGATCTATCGGATGCAGTATCCTAGTACATTCAACCATGTTTCCTTTCTCTCTATATTTCTACCCCTCGCTCTTTTTCAAGTAAAACCTCGTCTCCAAACTCTTCATTTGCTGGACGTGTATTTACATTAATAAAGATAGTTTAAATAAACTAATGATTTTTACAAAGTGATTAAATTTTATTAATTAAGTGACCATTGAGCCATATAACGAAGTTAAGTGCAACCTAAGCATCCTAATAACTTACACAAAGTTACTATTTGCTAAATAGTTAATTATTTCCCTCTCGATCCTTCTGGTTGAGAGGTTTTTGCAGCAGGGAAAGTTTTTATATATTTGTTGTTTTGACCTATTATGCTGTCTTTACGAAGCGTTCGTTTGATACTCTCTAATGTTAGCTGCTGCTCTTGTTTATAGCAGTATTGTGCAGCAGAGGTCATACCTAGGTTTTTAAAACAATTGCCAGCTGTCTCGTAAAATTTAGCCATGGCACCACCCTCGACTTGCTTCTTGATAGTACTAGCGGTATCTTTCAGCAAAGCTCCCACATTATTTGCCTCAAGTATCTTGCGTCCTTCTTTGATAGATTGATCACTTAAATGATAACCATCCAGTTCTGAGCGATAAGCTTCTTGTTTGTCTTCTATCACTTTAATATAATTATCTAAGTCACCTTTTAAAGAGTTGATAATATCGCGGGGGGAATTTTGGTCTTGTTCTAATGAATCTAATACCCCGGATAGTTCATTTTTTAATGCTCCTGCTTTTTTAGCAGTGCTTATATTTGAGTATTGTGTGTTAACAAGCTCAGCAGTTTTTTCTAAAAAAGTAACTATTACCTTTGCTTCTTCTTGAACTTGAGCAGATGTTAATGTTGCTGTAACTTTTGTTTCTTGGTTATTTTTCATAATTATTTGCTTATAAAAGCTTAAGTTAATTAACTTAAGTCTAATCACCTCAGAATTTGGTGTCAAGAGGGAGTTATATATAACACGATATAAGGAAGGGTTTTTTAAACGAGCTTCCTCTTGAAAGCAGGAAGCAAAATATTATTAATTTATATAATGAAAAGGAAAGCAGTAGTTAGACAATTCGTCGATAGAATGGGAGGCCAGGGCCGGAATCGAACCGGCGCATCGAGGATTTGCAGTCCACAGCATTACCACTTTGCTACCTAGCCATTCTTTTATTCTAGCCTAATTTTGCTAAACGAGCAATATGCCTGCCGCCTTCAAACTGAGTAGCTAAAAATTTATCTACTATATCTAAAGCTAATTTTTCATCAACGACTTTCGCCCCTAAAACAAGTATATTAGCATCATTATGAGAACGTGCTCTTTCTGCCATAAAAAGATTCACTACCGGAGCTGCACGTACTCCTAGATTTCTATTAGCAGCAATTGCCATACCAATTCCAGTGGCACATATTAAAATACCAAGAGAATCCGGCTGTTCTAAAACTATCTCTACCACTTTTGCTGCATAATCAGGGTAATCCACCATTTCTTGATTAAATGTCCCTACATCTTGCACCGCAACTAATTTCTTTGCCAAGTGTTTAATAATAGTATCTTTTAACAGGTAGCCAGAATGATCGCTACCCGCTATAACTTTATTTATTTTCATATAGTTTTTTTAACACAAAAAATGCTAGGAGACAAATTATATCTTGCAGTTAATTTATTTCATAATAAAATTTCTTTATAATTTTTTAAGTAGCTTATAGCATGAATTTTACCCTTATAGCACTTGTTGCTTTAATTATCAGCGCCTGCGTCGATCAATCGCCTGCACCCATTATATATGGCAATAACCCTCAGGCAACTGTTGCCCAGCCTAATTCCTCCGACTCTACTCAGACAATATTTCCAGAAGATGAGATTATTAGAACATCCTCTTCAACTTCATCAACCGACCAAGACAAGATAGTCGGCAGCTTAAAAGCCCCAAAAAACAAAGAAAAAGAAGAAGACTATAGACAACCAACAGTTGATGAAGAACCAAAGCAAATAATCTACCATGAAGCACAACCTGGCGAAACCATTCGCTCAATAGCACAAAATTATGATCAACTCCCAGAAGATATAGCGCAATTAAACGACTTGCAAGTGGATGAGGAACTTGAACCTTCTCAGTTGATAAAAATAAAAGTTACGCGCGAGCTACTAAACAAAAAAAATAAAGAACTTACTACTGCAGTTAAACAACCACCAAGGGGGACAACTAATTTTACCCTACCGGTTGATGGAAAAGTGATAGTTCATTTTGGTGCTATGACTAAATACGGCAGAAACAATGGCATTAATATAGCAGCCCCGCCAGGAGCGGCAGTAAAATCAATGACAAATGGCATAATAATGTATAATGGCAATGATGCAAGGTTCGGTCATTTAATTTTGGTAAAATCAACTATAGATAATTTATATATTGCTTATGCTCACCTAAATGATGTCACCAAAGCAAAAGGAGATGAGATAAAGCAAGGTGAAATAATAGGACATGTAGGCAGTACAGGTCAGGTAGATGCCCCACAGCTTTATCTCGCTATTAAAGAAAATAATAAATACGTTGATCCCCTAAAATATTTATCACAATATAAATAGCATTGTTATGAAAAAGTTAGCATTGGTTACTGGCGGCACGCGCGGAATTGGCGCGGCAATTTCCTTAGCCCTAAAAAATAAAGGCTTTATAGTAATAGCAAATTTCTATGATAATGACGAAGCAGCTGATAATTTTAGCAAACAGAATTCTATCGAAACTATTAAATGGAATGTAGCAAACTTTAATGAATGCATAAGAGCAATAGAAAAAATTGAACAAGCTTTTGAGCAACCTATTAGTGTTTTAGTAAATAATGCTGGCATTATCCGCGATATGATGCTGCATAAAATGAATGAAGATGCATGGCAAGAGGTAATTAACGTCAATCTTACTTCCTGCTTTAATATGTGCAGGGCAGTAATAAATCAAATGCGCCAGCAAGGTTACGGACGCATCATTAATATAAGTTCTGTTAATGCACAAATAGGACAACTGGGACAAACCAACTACTGCGCAGCTAAAGCAGGAATTATCGGTTTTACTAAAGCTTTAGCTAAGGAAAACGCCCTCAAAGGAATTACTGTTAATTGTATTGCTCCGGGATATATAGAAACCGACATGACTAAAACCCTATCTCCTAAAATAGTTGAGCACATTATTTCATCCATACCCATTGAAAGGCTAGGAACTCCTGAAGAAATTGCTAGGGCGGCAGTGTTTTTATCTGATGAGGCAGCAAGCTTTATCACTGGTCAAACTTTAGCTATTAATGGTGGACATCATATGGCTTGAGCAGGAAATAATTACGCTAACTCTCATATGAAAGACAGACAGCCTTGCTCTTGAGTTAAGGCAAGGAAAGACTGTGGTTTGGTAATTAGAAGATAATAACTTAGCGAATTTCTCTCTTGTTCCTTCCTACAGCAAGAAAATTAAACTGCGAAAATCAGCAGCAGTGCTTTTAGCATATTTAGACTTAGCTAAGCAGCACATTTACTATTTTTTTGTCTCTCTTGGTGACAAATTGTACCGTACCTTCAGTCAACGCAAAAATAGTGTGATCTCTCCCCAACCCTACATTTTTGCCTGGATGAAATTTTGTTCCCCGTTGTCTAATAATAATATTTCCCGAGATAACATATTGACCGTCTGACTTTTTAGCGCCTAAACGCCGCCCGGCTGAGTCTCTACCATTTCTGGAACTACCGCCGGCTTTTTTAGTTGCCATTTTGTAATTCTCCTCTTGTTATTTAGTAATATCTAAAATTTTAATTTCCGTTAGTTCCTGCCGATGACCGTGTTTACGACGATAATTTTGACGGCGCTTTTTCTTAAAAACGATAATTTTATCATCTTTCATTTGCTGCAGGACTTCTGCCGTCACCCGCGCATTTTTAAGTAATGGCTTACCTATGGAAATAGCGTTCGTGTGATCGCTTACCATTAAAATTTCATTAAATTCTATTCTTGAACCAGCTTCACCATTTATTTTTTCTATTTTTAGGATATTATCTTTAGCAACTTTATATTGCTTTCCGCCCGTTGTGATCACCGCAAACATACTAAAACATCTCTAACTAAACTAATAAGAAAAAAACTAAACTAACATTATTAAGGCGTTTAGTCAATAATTAAACTATAATAATAAAATTTATTAAGAATAAGAAAATGAAGATTTTAGGCTTTGATACTTCCAACGACACTGTCTCTGTTGCTATATCTGAAGGAGACGAGATTCTTGCTTATCTTGAAGAATTACAGCCCGCAATGCAAGCTGAGCGACTGTCAAGCATGATTGAGCAAGCATTAAGGATTGCAAACATAACCTACTATGATATAAATTATCTAGCAGTTACTAAAGGTCCGGGTAGCTTTACTGGCATAAGAGTTGGGCTAGCTACTGCTCAAGCTATCTTACTTGCTGCTAATCTTAAAGGAATTGCCGTCACTAACTTTGAAATAGAGCATGTAAGGGCAATAAAGCAGGTTGGTAATTATGATGAGGTAATAGTTCTAATCAATGCATATAGAAATCAGTTATATATACAAACTTTTAATAAATTAGGGGCAAAAAACGCACCTTTATTAATAGATTGCGACCTAGCTGGTGAATTGCTAAGGAAAAAGCAAAACGCATTAATATGCGCTGGCAGTGGCACGTTAGTAATGTATGAGCAGATAAAAAAAATGCCTAATGCTATTATTTTACCGCGAATAGCGCGCAAGAAAGCCATACATATTTGTCGCTATACAAGCAGTCAGTTGCTATTAGGAGGTAACGACAATTTAGCGCAGTTGGAACCTCTCTATATTCGCCCTGCCGACGCTATGTTGAAATTCAACAATAAATCACCGCAATAATATTCGTTTTGGTTAAGCAGATTTCTAGTCTTATGAGCTACTTTTCTTTCTTCCAGACAGTCAAGCCATCAGCTTTGTCCTCAACAGTTATTCCTCTGCTCAACAAAACCTCACGAATTTGATCTGCTAGCTGCCAATTATGTTCTAACCTTGCTTGGTTACGCTGCGCGATTAATTTGCTTATTTCCTCTCGTTCGCTACTAGCGCCAAACCACTGAGATGGCGTTTGCTCAATCACTCCTATAAGTCTGCCGCATGTTATAAGATTGCTAGCGTACAGGCGTTTCTCCTCCTGGGTAGTAGCGGTAATAGCGCGCTTGGCATAATCGTGCAAAATTTTAATAGCAAGCGGAGTATTGATATCATCTAGCAAACTATTAAGAAAATCAGCCGGAATAGAGGAGGAAAGCACCGGTTTTTCTTCTAAACCTTCTAATGCTCTATACCAATAATTTACCTTTTTGGCAGCATCTACTAATGCTTTTTCATTAAAATCTAATGGTTTGCGATAATGGGCGCTAAGCAAAAAAACTCTTGCTGTTTCTCCGGCAATCTGTTGATCTTGCCAGTCCTTAACGGTAATAAAGTTACCAAGAGATTTGCTCATTTTTTCGCTGCCTACCGTTAAAAAGCCATTATGCACCCAAAATTTAGCAAAGTTTGAACCAGGAAAAGCACATTTGCTTTGGGCTATCTCATTGGTATGATGAGGAAAAATTAAATCAGAACCACCACCATGTATATCAAAATTTTCCCCTAAATATTTATAACTCATGGCAGAGCATTCTATATGCCACCCTGGTCTCCCCTTTCCCCACGGGCTATTGAAATTTGCTGCCTCCTCATCTTGATGATGAGCTGGTTTCCATAGGACAAAATCCCCCGGGTGTTTTTTTAACTTACTATTTTCTATGCGTACGCTTTCTAGCATTTGTTCTAGAGTGCGTCCTGATAATTGGGTATAATCACTGCTAGCAGCAAGGTCGAAAAACACATGTCCTTCAACAACGTAAGCTGCGTGGTTGTTAATGAGCTTTTCAATGAGCATGATCATCTCAGTAATGTGTTCAGTAGCCCTTGGTTCTAAGTTTGGGGATAAGCAATTAAGGTAAGCTGTATCTTGGTGAAAATCTTTAGTGACAGTTACAGTTAAACTGGAGATGCTGCTACCAGTTTCTAAAGCCCTGATGATAATCTTATCATCTACGTCAGTAATATTACGCACATAAAGTACATGCTGGCTGCCGTAAATATGCCTTAAAATTCGATATAATACATCATATACCACCACTGATCTGGCATTACCAATATGCGGACGGTCATAAACTGTAGGTCCGCAGACATACATTTTAACCAGATCTTGATTTAATGATTTAAATATTTCCTTGCGTCTACTTAAACTATTATATAATGATAATTGCATTTTAGATGGCAGTTTGAGTTGTAAGACAATAACTAATCATTGTTGCAGGACAATATAATTGCTTTTTTATTATAGTAATAGTGGAAAATAACAAAAGATGAATTTAGTTAATGAAGAGCAGTGGGTAAAAATAAAAAAAATCCCCCTTACTTTAATTTTATCTATCACTCTAATTTGCTGCGGTGGCTTTGTTATTCTTTACTCAGTTGCTGGAGGAAGTCTGGAACCCTGGGCTTCCAAGCAAATAATGAAATTTTGCCTATTTCTGCCTGTAGCTATTTTAATTGCTCTAATAGAGCTAAGGATAATCTTTAAGCTATCTTATATATTCTATATTGCTGTTTTGCTTTCCCTTGTGTACGTGGAATTATTTGGCTCTAGAGCTATGGGAGCTGAACGCTGGCTTGATCTTGGTTTTATTAAACTGCAGCCTTCTGAACCCGCAAAACTGGCTATAGTGCTGATGGTGGCGCGATATATTCATCAATTAAACGCTACGAGCAGTATAACATTACCAAAAGTACTAATATTAGTAGGGTTAGTAATTGCTCCCACAGCTTTGATAATAAAACAACCTGATTTAGGTACCGCAGTGGTTATTGTAATAGTAGTCAGCATCATGATTTTTTCAGCGGGATTACCGGTAAAGTATTTTTTAGGAACGGGTGCTTGTGGTCTTTTGTGTCTGCCGATCATTTGGCATTTAATGTATGAATATCAACGACAACGGGTTTTAACTTTTTTTAATCCGGAGAGTGATCCTTTAGGTGCTGGCTATAATATCATCCAATCCAAAATTGCGATAGGGTCAGGTGGCTTACTTGGCAAAGGGCTAATCTCTGGCACTCAAAGCCAGCTAGATTTTCTACCTGAGTATCAGACAGACTTCATTTTTGCCGCTTTGGCAGAAGAAGTAGGTTTTATAGGATGTTTTATATTATTAATGCTATATTTAATTATATCGCTGCTTTGTCTGGTTATCGCTGTTAACTGTCGTTCAGTTTTTGGCAAGCTTATGGTCGTAGGCATTAGCTGTATATTTTTTAGCCACATATTTATTAATATTGCGATGGTAATGGGTATGTTGCCTGCTGTAGGAATACCTCTACCTTTATTATCTTACGGCGGTACAATGATGGCATCAATGCTTATTGGATTTGGGCTGATTATGAATGCACAAGTGCATCAATATAGTAATCTATAAAACTCATATATTCATATAATATAATGTTTAAAAAACTCATAAAATTTATTGTAACCATCCTTTTTAGCGGAGGGTTGCTATTAATATTATTACTTCCATTGGTTAGTTTTCGGTTAGGAATAACCGGCAGCATTTTTCCTGCTTTTGAGATTATAGTAATATACTATTTCAGTACCTACCTGCAATTAAAGCTTGGTCAGTTATTTATAGCAGGTATATTTTTTGATCAATTATATTACATGCCTCTTGGCACTAATTCTTTAACCTTTTTAATAACTAACTTACTTCTTAATATCTTAGGCAAGTGGTGGTTCCTTAAGGCGCAATTAATAAATTTTTTTTTATTTTGCGGTTATAGTCTTTTTCTAATCTCTTTTAGATACTTAATATTCCTTATAAAAAATGAAAGTACTGTTTACTTGCCTATTATGGTATTTCAATATTTAACTACTATATTTTCTTATCCTTTGCTTAAAGCGCTGTTCAACAAAGCAACAAAGTATTTAGGAAGTTTAGATGCTAAATAATGAAATATTACACAGTCAATTAATATCGCGACGTACATTTTTGATAGGAAGCGGAAAAATAGCGCTTTTAGGCTGTTTAGTAAGCAGAATGTTCTATCTGCAGCTTATAAAAGAAGATAAATATAAAACCTTATCTGATAAGAATAGAATAAACTTAGCACTTCTATCGCCATTAAGAGGCAAAGTTTATGATCGCGAGCATATCCTTATTGCTAGTAACCAACTATGTTTTCGTCTCTTGTTAGACAAGAACCTCAATAAAAAATATATGGAGGAAATTAATTTACTTAGACAAATTTTAGCATTATCTGAGCAAGCTTACTTAGCAATTCTAAAGAAAGTAGAAAAGGCAAGTTTTAGAACGCCAGCTTTAATATTGGATCAATTAAATTGGCAACAAATTTCAATTATCGAAGAATATAAGCTTAAATTATCTTCCTTATTTATCGATCAAGGATATATAAGAATCTATCCTTTAAACGACGCAACCTCTCATTTAATAGGCTACATGGGGCAAGTAAACGCTGAGGAAAGGCGAGAACTTTCAGTAAAAAGCAGCTTAGCGAATGAATTTTCGGTAGGCAAGGCAGGAATTGAAAAATATTACGAGAAAAACTTACGAGGCAATTTTGGCTATAAACAAATGGAGATCAACGCTAACGGAAAATATGTTAGAGAATTATCCGAATTAAAGAGCATTGATGGCGATAATCTATACTTAAATATTGATGGTAAATTACAAGAAAAAATTATGCCTTACTTATCAAATAAGCAAGGCTGCTGCGCTATAGTAATTGATTGTCATACGGGGGGGGTGTTAATCCTTGCTTCAGTACCTGGATTTTCTCCTAATAATTTTGTTAGGTTATCAGCAGATTATTGGCAAGAACTAATAAATAATAAATATAAGCCGCTAATCAATAAAGCGCTGCAATCTAATTATCCACCAGGATCAGTTTTTAAAATAGTAACGATACTAGCTGCCCTAGAAGCAGGAATACCGCCCCATAAAGTAGTAAATTGCAGCGGCGGTGCGGTGCTTGGGGGTAATAGCTTTCGTTGTCATAATAAAAGAGGACATGGGCTATTAAATATGTTTGGAGCGCTTAAACATTCTTGTAATTCTTATATGTATGAGATCGCGCGTTTGATTGGCTCTGATAAAATAATTAATATGGCGAAGAGATTTGGTTTTGGCATGGCGACTGGTATAGATTTGCCAGGGGAGGCAACCGGATTTGTACCTTCTAAAAAATGGAAAGCAGACACCCTAAAATCCAAATGGTCTATTGGAGATAGCTTTAATCTATCGATAGGGCAAGGATTTATGCTAGCAACTCCACTCCAACTAGCTAGGTTTGTGACGACCATAGCAAGCGGTGGTAAGTTGTACACCCCTAAAATTTTGCAAGGAGCATCTATTTTTAAGCAGGTTGAAGTGCGCTTGGAGTACTTACAGTTAGTAGCTGAGGCAATGTATCATACGGTGAATACACCAGGTGGGACTGCATATTACAGTAGAATAACGCAGCTGGGCTGGGAACTTGCTGGCAAAACAGGTACTTCTCAGGTAAAAGCTAAAGCTAATGTGGATGATGATCTTAGTAGAGAGACAATAGATTGGGAAAGCCGTAATCACGCTATATTTGTAGGTTTTGGTCCTTATCCCAACGCTCGCTATTCTATTACAGTTTTTGTAGAACATGGGGGTGGTGGCGGGAGAGCTGCTGCTCCGATTGCTAGCAAAATTATGTTAGAGGTACTGAATAAATATGCTTCTACTAAATAAAAAGTTGGGAGAGTTTTTCCTAAAAATGACATTATTCATCATTAAAGCTATTTAATTCTATAGCAGCTTCTTC
>CAZMMN010000017.1:0-14356 GCA_964567405.1 uncultured Rickettsiaceae bacterium
GTACTTGTTGAAACAATGCGCCGCGAAGGATTTGAGCTTTCCATTAGTCGCCCTAGAGTGTTCTTTCAAAAAGATGAAAAGGGGCAATTATTGGAACCAATAGAAGAAATTCAAATAGATGTGGATGAGGAGTTTACTGGTACGGTGGTGAGTTCTTTAAGTATGCGTAAAGCTGAGATGACAGATATGCGCTCTTCTGGAGGAGGAAAAACTAGAATTACTTTCCATGGTCCTTCCCGAGGATTAATAGGTTATCACGGGCAATTTCTAACTGAAACTCGGGGTACTGGAGTGATGAATAGAGTGTTTCATAGTTACGGCGCGTATCGCGGCTCCTTTGAGGGCAGGCGGAATGGGGTGCTAATTTCTACTGAATACGGAGAAGCGGTAGCATATGCTTTATGGAATCTAGAAGAACGCGGAAAAATGTTTGTAAAGCCGGGTGAAAAAGTCTATCTAGGGATGATTATTGGTGAACATAATCGTGACAATGACTTAGAAGTAAACCCCCTTAAAGCTAAGCAGCTTTCTAACGTACGTGCTGCTGGTAAGGATGAGGCTATCAGGCTTACTCCGCCTATCATCATGTCGCTTGAGCAAGCGATTAGCTATATAGGAGATGATGAATTAGTAGAAGTTACGCCTAAAACAATTCGGCTGCGTAAAGCAATCTTAGACTCAAATGAAAGAAAAAGAGCAAGTAAAACAAAAGGATAATAAGTGAGTAAGGTAATAAATTTATTAAATCTCCAAATCGCTAATCATTTACCGCTAGTGTTAATTGCGGGACCTTGTCAGATTGAAAGCTTGGAACATGCAATGTTTATGGCGGAGAAACTAGTAAATATCACTGGTAAGCTTAATATTCCTTTTATTTATAAATCTTCTTTTGATAAAGCCAATAGAACTTCGGCTAATAGCGCGCGAGGGGCAGGAATTGAAAAAGGTCTGGAGATCCTAGAAAAAGTTAAGGTAGCATTTGGTTGTCCAGTATTAACTGATATTCATACGGAAAGTCAATGCTCCTTAGCCGCCGAAGTTGTAGATATATTGCAAATACCTGCCTTTCTGTGTCGGCAAACAGATTTATTAAAGGCAGCGGCTTTGACTAAAAAAGTAGTAAATGTTAAGAAGGGACAGTTTTTAGCGCCCTGGGATATGAAGCATGTTCACGAAAAGCTTAAGGCTTATGGTGCGGAAGATATTATGCTAACTGAGCGCGGGGTTTGTTTTGGTTATAACACGCTGGTTTCCGATATGCGCAGTCTTTATATTATGGCAGAAAATGGAACACCTGTTATTTTTGATGCTACTCATTCTGTTCAGCAGCCTGGAGGTAGCGGCGGTAGTAGCGGCGGTGAGCGAAAATATGTAGAGCTGCTTGCTAGAGCTGCTGTCAGCGTAGGGGTGGCTGGAATATTTATGGAAGTGCATCAAGACCCAGATAACGCTCCAAGCGATGGACCGTGTATGGTGAGATTAGATGATTTAGAGAGAATACTAGCTAACCTAAAAAAATACGATAAGATTACTAAATCTCTATTTTAACTAAATGTAAAAGTTTGGGTTAGTTTTTTATATTCTTGAACACTGGAATAGGGCAGAACTATTTTATCGCTAAGCTGGTTTTTAAACCACGTATTTTGTCTTTTAGCGTAGTGTCTGGTTCGTGCTTGAATCAAGTTTATTGCTTCATTTAAGGAAATTTTGTTGTTTAGATAATGAGATATTTCTGTTATCCCAATAGCTTGCCTAGCTGAGCTATCGGGTTTTAAATTATTTTGGATGGATTTTATTTCTTCTATCCCTTGCTCGTTAAATATGATTTTCGCTCTTTCATTGCAATTATTATAAAGAAAATTGCGCTCAGGTTCTAATAGCGCTACTGTAATCTTAAATTCTCTAAGAGGAAGTATCTGTTTGTCAGTTTGAAAAGACAAAATAGAGCGACCTGTTTGCTTAAAAACTTCATATGCTCTTAAACTTCTTTGTTGGTCAGCGGTATGTAGTTTGCTAGCTGCTGCTGGGTCTATGGATTGCAAATATTTAAAAAATTGCTGTTGTCCTACTTGTGCATGTAATTGCTTTACTTGTTCGCGAATAGAGGAAGAAATTTCGGGAATAGAGCTGTAACCATAAATTAAAGCATTGATGTACATTCCAGTACCTCCTACTATTACTGGCAGCAGATTGTTGGCGCTGATATTTTTAATTTTTTCGGTGGCTAAATTTACATATTTAGTTACGGAAAATTGTTGTTGTATATCCAGAAAGTTGTATAAATGATATGGAAGGCAGCTTTTTAGCTGGAGAGGAGGGGAAGCGGTAATAAGCGGAATCTGGCTGTAGACTTGCATAGAATCGGCATTAACTATTTCTCCCTGATATTTTTGTGCTATATAATGAGCAAACTCAGTTTTGCCGCTACCTGTGGCTCCGCAAATTATTAAGGCTTTTCGCATATAGAAAAAAGTTTTTAAGATAAGCTATAATAGTAATTTATGCCCTTAGCAATATTTAATTAAGAAATTGGGCTGAAAAAACTTGCTTTTTTAGAAATTTTTATTAGTGTGTTAGCTACTGCCCGCGTGATGGAATGGTAGACATAACGGACTTAAAATCCGTGGGGCTTTAGCCCTTGCCGGTTCAAGTCCGGCCGCGGGTACCAATTAGAGAATTTATATGTCTTTAGGTGAGATATTAGTAGTTGCAGTCATTGCTTTGCTAGTTACAAAGCCTGAAGATATACCAGTTATTATTCAGCATATTCGCCAGCTAAGAGAAGCTTTTTCTAATATTACCAATAAAGCATTTATATCCCTTAGCCAAAGATTAGAGACGACGGCGCTAGAGAAAATACTGCCAGAAAATACTGATGAGATAAATTTTTATTTACAAAAGATAATAGCCATACAGGGACAATATCAAGGGGAATACACGCTAGAGCGAATTAAAGCAAAATATCATGAACTTATTGACGAGGCGATTCACCAGAACCGCCCTGAAGCTTAGTAATTGGCTAGAAACTCTTTAATTTTTTGTGAGCGCCCACTATATATTATTGAACGATAGTTAAACTTAATAGCAGCGAAAAAAGCTGCATGATCGTCCTCTACATTTACGATAATTTGGGTAATTTGGGGAAACTCGTCTTTTAAGACAGTAAAAATATAGTCCAGCACTACCATCCCATAATATTTAACACTGCCTGGACAATTGGTTACTGTTATAGGTGAGGTAAAGTCCTTTAAAAACTGCCTTGCTGTGGTTAAATTTTCTATTTGATATATAAAGTGAGAGTAGGGCATAGGCTTAAATTAGACTCTGTAATTGTTTTATGTGGGCAATGGGCTGAATTAGCTCACTGTAATCTTTCTCTAAATGTGAACAAATTATCTTATTAAAGCCAAGTTTTATTGCTTCTTTTATCCTTGCCTCGCCTTGCGTTACTTTTCTTACCTCTCCTGATAATCCTATTTCGCCAAAGAAAACACTGTGATTAGCAGTAGGAGTATTTTTGGCGGCAGAAATTAGCGCTGCCGCGACTGCAAGATCGGCAGCTGGTTCGCTAATCCTTAGCCCGCCGGCAATGGTTAAGTATACCTCAAATGAAGCAAGATTAAGTCCAAATCTAACGTTAAGCACCGCAATGATCATTGATAGCCTGTTTGGATCCCACCCTACTACGGAACGACGCGGCGTTGCCATGTGAGAGGGGGCAATTAAAGCCTGAACCTCAATAAGCAAAGGACGGGAGCCTTCAATGCCGGCAAATATGGCGCTGCCACTGACATTGCTATCCCGCTGCATTAAAAATAATTCGGAAGGGTTAGAAATTTCGCTAAGCCCGCTAGAGCCCATCTCAAATACTCCAATTTCATTGACGCTACCAAAGCGGTTTTTTATCGAACGCAGGATTCGAAAATGGTGATTATAATCGCTTTCAAAGTAAAGCACCGTATCTACCATATGCTCTAGGAGTTTAGGTCCTGCAAGCTGCCCATCTTTAGTAACATGACAAGCCAGCAGCAAGATAATGTTATTTTGTTTGCTATAATTTATTAGCTCCAAGCTGCAGGCGCGGATTTGTGATACTGTCCCCGGAGGGGATGCTACCAGGCTAGTAGACATTGTCTGAATAGAGTCGATAATTACCACCTCTATTTGTTTTTTGTGAGCTTCTAAGGTGGAGATAATATCTTCTATATTTGCGCTAGCTACGATATTTGTGCTGGCGTTATTGATATTAAGTCTAGAAGCTCGCAGCTTAATTTGCTCAACTGATTCTTCGCCGGTAATATATAAACAGCCAAGGAGATTAGCAGAAGCAAGACTGGCTGCGAGCTGCAACAACAAAGTAGATTTACCGATACCAGGATCGCCGCCAATTAAAGTTACCGAAGCCGCAACTAAGCCGCCGCCAAGCACGCGATTTAATTCCGCTATTTTAGTTGGCGTGCGTACTGCTTCTACTAGCTGAGAGTTAAGCTGCTCAAGTTTTTGGATATTGCCATTTTGGTGATCAAAGACTTTGCTGCTAAGCGGCGCCTCCTCAATAATGCTTCCCCAGGAGCCGCAATCATAGCATTGCCCTGCCCATTTACTGCTTATACTGCCGCAATTTGTGCAGCTATAATGTTTTTTTATTTTGCTCACTATATTTTGCAATTATTAATTTAGTATTACCGTATATTTTTTCTGTTAAAAGTTCTAGGTTTTTATCTATATCCCAGCTGTCTTTTATCGCCATCTCTAACACTAAGATACTGTCGTTTTGCAGCCATTTGCCTCTTATTAAACTGCTAATCGCTTTATCTATTAAGCCGGAATAATAAGGTGGATCAATAAATACAATCTCATAGCTTGCTTTTGCATATGGCAAAGAAAGAGCGCTTAAATGCAAAAAACTAGTATTATTTTTCTCCCCTATAAAGTTTGCAAAACGCTCTGCTGTTACTAAACAGTCGCGGTTAATATCCACTAATGTAGCAAATCCAGCACCTCGTGATAGCGCTTCAAAAGCTAAGTTACCGCTGCCAGCGAATAAATCAAGCACGCGTCTGCCAATTAAACAATCTTTAAATTGACCAGAACTCAGGATGCTAAATACTGCTTCTTTAAATTTTCCAGTAGAAGGCTTATATTTTGCATTCTTAACTGTGGGGATAAATCGACCTTTGTGCTTGCCGGCTATTATTCTGATCATATTAGGAACTCCTTAAAACTTGCAAGAGGCTGCTCTTTGTGCTCGCCTGGTTGTAAGTCGCCAAGGATAAAAGACCCATAACGGATTCTAATAAGCTTATTTACTTCTAATCCGAAATGATTAAATATTTTCCTGATTTCACGATTTTTACCTTCGGTCAAAGTCACTTCAAACCAGGCATTACTACTAAGGCGCTTGATTAATTTAATTGCTTTAACAGCATAAACTATTCCCTCAATAGTAATATTGCCGGGAAGATGATCTAGCATCTTATGATAGCTGCCATGCGCTCTAATTTTATACACTCTCTCTAGTTTAGTTCCCGGCAATTCTAAGGTTCTAGCAAGCATACCATTATTGGTAAGCAATAATAATCCTTCGCTGTTAATATCTAGCCTACCTACCGAAATAACCCTTGGAAGTTTTTGCAGAGTTTCAAAGACAGTAAGACGCTCCTGATTATCTTTATGGGTAGTAATTAGTCCCACCGGCTTATAGTAAGTCCACAAGCGCGGAGTTTGGCTAGGTTCTATCAACTTCCCTGCCACTTCAATCTTGCTGGAGTTGCTGATAATAGTAGCAGGGGAAATAACTATTATGCCGTCTACTTTTACTTTTCCGCTTGTTATTAGTTCTTCAGCTTGCCGCCGTGAACATATACCAGCGCTACTTATTGCTTTTGCCAGACGTTGCATTTTATCCTAGAAATCTTTTGGCTAAGGTAAAGTAAAATGGTATGCCTAGAGTAATATTAAAAGGAAAGGTAATAGCTAGCGACATTGGTAGGTATATTGCTGCTTTTGCTTCTGGAAGGGCGCTGCGCATCACTGCGGTAACAACAATATAAGAAGCGCTGGCAATTAATGTTATGAATAAGAAGCCAGTACCTACATCAAGCCCCAGCGAATAGCTTAAGATTAACCCTATAAAAGCCGAAAGCAAGGGCATATAAATGCCGAACATAATTAATCTAACACTAAATTCTTTTAAGTCGCCTAGGCGCTTAGAAACAGTTAGCCCCATATCCAGTAAGAAAAAAGCTAAAATTCCTTGAAAAGGAGCAACTAAAAAGCCGCTCATTTGTTGCATTCCTCTGGTTCCTGATATCAAGCCTATAATAAAAGTTCCAATTAATAAAAATAATGAGTTGTGGGTAGTAATTTTATGCAATAACTTTCCTATCTCTTTATTGCCTAAAGAATTTTTTTTATTACCATAAGCTATTAATAAACTGCTAAAGATAGCAGGCACCTCCATTAAGGCAAGAACTGCTAGAATATAATTTTGATAGCTTATTGAGTTCATCTCCAGAAAACTAATGGCAGTAACAAAAGTAACCATGCTAATTGAGCCGTAATGACCAGCAAGTGCGGCAGCGGTATGGCTATCTAAGCCAGTGGTCTTTTTTAAGAAAAAATACCCAATGAAGGGCTGAATAAAACCGCTGCTTGTTCCAGCAAGGATAGTTAGGATAGCTTGTTTGTTGATGTTAGCCGTTTGAGCTATCGCTGCTCCTCCTTTAAATCCTATGGCGCTAATAAGATAGAGAACAAAATATTTACTGATTTGCTCAGGAATAATAAGATCAGATTTTACTATTCCTGCTAGAATACCAAATAAAAAGAATAGCAGAGGCGGCAAAATTAAATTATCAGCAAAATGATAAAACAACTCCATAAAATTATATTACTATATTGATGTTCTTTTTAGGAACAATAATGATTTTCTTTATCGGCAAGTTATTCACATATTTCTGAATTATTGGCAGTTGCAATATTGCTAATTTAATCTCCTCTTCACTAGCGTTTATATCAAATTCTTTAGTTGTTCTTAATTTACCGTTAACTTGCACTGCCATAACATATGACTGGCTTTGCAGGAGTTTTTCATCAAAAATTAACCACGGAGTTTGATATAGCCTATTATTATTGCCGAGTATTTGCCACATTTCCTCTGTTATATGTGGAATGAAAGGATTAAGCAGTCTAATTGCTGCTTTAAATCCTTCCTCAACTATTGCCTGATTATCTGAGTTAAGACTATCTGCTAGGGCATTTACCAGCTCCCGAACTCTAGCTATTGCTTTATTTAGCTTGAAGTTTTCTATATCCTCAGTTACGTATTTTATAGTATGATGAATAAGGCTTTTAAGCTTAGTTTCCTCGCTTTTATTAAGACTGTAGCTACTGTCCTGCCTTAGTTGAATTATGATAGATAGCATATTTTGCAGCTTATTAATAAATCTTGCTGCGCCTTCAATGCCGCTAATCGACCATTCTAAGTCTTTTTCGGGAGGAGTGTCAGATAACACAAAAAGCCTTATTGTATCTGCTCCAGAATTTGTGAGCATAGATTCTAAATCTATAACATTTTTCTTGGATTTACTCATTTTTTCGGCTCTGCCCTGGAATACCTCAATACCGCTAGCTTTGTGTACTAATTTATCCGCTTGCCGGATTACTTCTTCGGGGTATAGCCAATTGCCATTTATATCCTTATAAGTCGCATGCAGAACCATACCTTGCGTAAATAATTTGGTAAATGGCTCTCTAATTGAAATATATCCGGCTTCATTCATGACTTTGCTAAAAAATCTAGCATATAGTAAATGCAGCACTGCGTGCTCTACGCCTCCTATATATTGATCGACCGGCAACCAGTAATCACATTCTTTTTTATCAGTCATATTTTGCGCCTTAGAATTGCAGTAGCGAGTAAAATACCAGGAAGACTCAAAGAAAGTATCCAGAGTATCAGTTTCACGCCTAGCATTTTGATTGCATAATGGGCAGTGAGTGTTTTTCCAGCTTGGGTGATTTGCTAGAGGATTGCCAGGTTGATTAAATTCTACATTGTCCGGCAAGCGGATTGGTAAATCGCTATCAGCGGCAGGAACAACCCCGCATTTATCGCAATATATAATAGGAATAGGGCAGCCCCAAAAACGCTGCCGCGAGACGCCCCAATCTTTTAAACGGTAATTGACGGTGCGGTAACCTATGTCTAGTTGTTCAAATTCAGTAATTACTTTTTCTTTGGCTTCGCTAACAGTTAAACCAGTTAAAAAATAGGAATTAATCATCACGCCGCTGCTATCAGTATAAGCTTCTTGAGCAACATTTATTTCTTTTCCTGTGCAGTTAATAACCTGGCGGATTGGTAAGTTTTTTCTGATAGCCAGCTCGTGGTCTCTTACATCATGGGCAGGGCAACCAAATATAGCGCCAGTGCCGTAATCTAAATGGACAAAGTTGACTATCAGCACAGGAATTTTCAGAGCAGCGTTAAGAGGGTTGAGCGCGTAAAGTCCAGTTAAGACCCCGTCTTTTTCCATTTTCTCAGCTTCGCTTGCAGCTAGAGAAGTGTTACGGCATTTTTCAATAAAGCTTGCGATCGCTGGGTTAGTCTGTAAAGATAATTTATCAATAATAGGATGATTGCTAGCTATGCCTACAAAGCTCGCTCCGAAAATAGTCTCGGGTCTGGTCGAAAATACTTCTATTTGCTCATCTAGTTCCTTAAGCTGAAAAGTAAAATTGACGCCGTCAGACCTTGCTATCCATTTTTCTTGCATGAATCTTACGCTTTCTGGCCAGCCGGTAAGGCTCTCCAGCTCGCTTAACAGCTCATCAGCATAGTTGGTTATTCGCAAAAACCATTGGTTTAAGTATTTTTTTTCTACTATCGCGCCGCTGCGCCACCCCTTGCCATCCACTACTTGTTCGTTAGCGAGTACCGTTTTATCAACTGGATCCCAATTAACTAAAGATTCTTTTTGATAGACTAGACCTTTATTATAAAGCTCTAAAAAAAACTTTTGCTCGTGTTTATAGTAGTTAGGATCGCAGCTAGTAATTTCTCTATTCCAATCATATGACAAACCAATAGATTTAAGCTGCTGGCGCATTAAGTTAATATTGGCATATGTCCAGTTTTTAGGGTGTGAGTTATTGTTAATTGCAGCATTTTCAGCGGGTAATCCAAAAGCATCCCACCCCATAGGATGGAGTACGTTAAACCCTTGAGATTTTTTAAAACGTGCAATTACATCGCCAATTGAGTAATTGCGCAAATGTCCAACATGAATTTTTCCCGAAGGATAAGGCAGCATCTCAAGCACGTAATATTTGAGCTTGTCGCTAGACATAGCAGCAGTAAAAGCTCCTTCATCCTCCCAAATTTTCTGCCATTTTTTTTCAATATCTTTCATATAAGCTTAATTGATTACTATTAACTATAGTTGCATAAGTATAAAATTAAAATGAAGGCAAGCTATTTATTAAATAATTGCTTCATTCCTTTTTTTAGAAGTTTTTCCGCAGGGTTGCTCTTCTGTTCTTTACTTTCTGAATTATTATTGGCATCTTGGTTAGTTGAATTGTCATTAGATTGATTATCGCTTGCATTTTTTTGCTTACCCCCACCACCAATTATATCTTTAATAAGATCTTGCGGGCGCGTTTTGCCTTTCTTGATGTCTTCTATTAAACTAGGTAGTACGTTTTGTAAAAGATACTGCTGCAAATTTTTTATGTCTAATTGATGGGATGGATCATCGAGGGGACCATAAAGCCGTGCTCCAAATGGCGGCATATTGTGGATATTAGTATTAATAGTAGCTAGGACGTCCATTTCATAAAGCGGCAGATTTACGTGACCTTTAGCATTCGCCTGGATGCCTGCACTTTCTAAGTTAAATTTGGTAATATTGGCTTTACCTTGAGTAATAGCTAGTTCTCCAACTAAATTTTTAAATACGGTTTCACCGCCTTCAAATGAGGAGTTTAGCAGCTTTTTAACTCCTTCAATATTTTTTATATTAGTTAAAGCCTGCATTACCTTTTGCAAGTTTATACCGCTTAATTTTCCTTCTGTACTATCAAAGTTTACTTTACCATTTAAGTTATTAACTAATTGATAGATACTCTGCAGCTCGGATTTGAGATTGGCACTTAAGTTAAGTTTGCCGTGGGTGATTTTGATCTTTTGCCCCTCGGGACTAATATTTTTTAAATCTGCTCCTTTAATTGCCGCATTTAAAGTTATTGGTTGGGAGTTTTGGCTAGATATTTGGCTGGAACCGTTAAAACTGCCACCAAAGAAATTGTCTGTTAAAGAATTAACGTCAAGTAAGCCGTTTTGTAGTCGTGCATTAGTTTTAATATTATTAAAAACTAATGCGCCTTTAGTAATTTTCTGGCAAGTAAAACTCAGCTCTCCATCTAGTCTATTTAAAAACGCCAAATCAATCTTATCCTTAGACCACCGCGCGCTTCTAGCGACAGTTCCGCTGGACCTTGACTGGGGACTTGAAGAGGGATTTAATGCTTGCGGTGATGAAGGTACAATTAAATCATCTAAATTAACTCCTGAAACTTGCAGTTC
The DNA here is from genome assembly GCA_964567405.1 of uncultured Rickettsiaceae bacterium. Classification (GTDB taxonomy): domain Bacteria; phylum Pseudomonadota; class Alphaproteobacteria; order Rickettsiales; family Rickettsiaceae; genus CAZMMN01. Next base: position 10,592 of record CAZMMN010000017.1, read on the forward strand.
AGTAGAGATATTAGGCTTCGCTTTGCGAAGCTCTATCTTTGAACTTCCTTCTATGCTAGTTACTTGCTCGCCGATATTGATAGTTGATTTATTAAGCTTTATATTTATCTGCTTGGAAGTATTTCCTTCTATCGTACTATTTATATTAAAAGCTTTTAGTTTTGGATTCGACTTTGCTTTAAGAAGTTGTTGCAGACTATAGTTTAGATTATCACCGAATATGTGGACAGAAATATCTGGGCTAACACCTTCTGCCAACTTTACCTCACCTGCAATTGTAGTAGTAATTTTGGCGGTAGTAATATTGGTATTAGTAGTAAATATATTGTTATGTTTAGTAGTTGTTCCCTTAATAGTTAGATCTGTTAAATTAATAGGTGAAGAGCTTTCAATAAGGCTAAACAAAGAACTGCCATTATTAGTGTGTAAATTGTGGCTAAATGAAAGCGATCCTGAATGGGTTTTTGTCATCGATAGGTTACCTGCTAAGGAAATATCACCTAAGGAAAAATTTATGTTTTTACATTCTATTTCCTTATCGCGGTAATATAATGCTGCTTTAAAAGATAATGGCTGCTGGAGAGCAGAAGGTATTTTATCTAGCTCAATCTTGGCAGCTTGTAAAAATGATTTTAACGAAGAAGCCTTGAGTTCAATCTTGACCCCCACATGTTGTTCAGCTACTTTTTCCGGATTGATGGCAAGATCTATCTTGCCCGGTTCCAATTTTACCTGCAGCGTGCCAGTAGTTTCATTAATGAGATAATGTCCATTAGCGTTGGCAGTGATTGGCTCCATCGCAAAATTCAGAGAATTAAGAGTTATTTGCTCTTTGTTAGCCGCAAAATTTGCAGTAATCTGGTATTCATTTTGCAACCAATTCGGCACGATAGGAATATGCTTTAGATTGCCGTTAGCTTGAATATCGCCGTTAAAGCTACTTTCATTGGAATTTAAGTTGCCTTGAATATGTACTATATTAGCAGGTAATTTTATAGTGGCTGTTATTGGAATAATATCAGCGATTTCAGCAATTTTACCGTCAATATTAAAATCTTGCAATAAGCTGTTAAAATTTAAGCTAAAATATATTGGACCCTTGCGACTTTCAACATTCAAAGTTAAATTAATATTTTCTACTGTTCTTTTATTATCTGGTACTGTGTAATTGATGATGCCATTGTTGATAATTATTTGCTTTATTTCGACTGGTAATTCCTGTTTTGCTACAGCTTTGCTAGAAGTTGGTGGAGCATGTTGAATATTAGTTGGTACATTTAATTCGCCAAACTCCCAATTTGCTTGCCCATTTGCTAATCTTTCTAGGTTAATTTCTGGGCTTTCTAGGCGAATATACGCGATAACTATCTTACCTTGTAGTAACGGGAGAAGTTCTAATGCTGCTTTAGCTTCTTTCACTATTGCTAAAGAAGGAGTGTGAGAATTGGCAATAGAGGCAAGGTTAATGTCGCTTGTCTTAATTGTTGGTCTTGGCAGCAGCGAAAGCTTAATGTCTCCGGCTATAGTTAACTCTCGACCAGTTACCTTTTTAACCTCCTGGGCTATTAGTCCCTTGTACTTTTCAAGCGGAACAAAATAAGGAATGGCAATTAACAGTAATACTATGCCGCCAACAACACTAATTAAATATTTTAAAGATTTACTCACCAAACTTACTATTATTTAAAAATTACTGATAAGTTTACCATTTATACCTAATTAATACAACATATGCCTTTAAGCATAATATTTTATTTTTCAGGACAACTTGCAACTTGCTGGATCATTTTTAAATATTGGTTATAAAATGGTAGCAGAACGCCATCCGCTAGTGTCCAATTCTCGCTTGTTAACTGAATTATTGGGCGTTCAAATTTTTGGTAAATTTGAGGATTTTGCTCCTGGCTTAAAATCAAGCAAGGTTGTTCTTTGCTGCGCACCAATGTTTCCAGCTTCGTCATATAATATAAGCTTTTGTTTTTAGGCTCATATAAATTAGTTATGTCATGCTTAGGATTATCAATAAAAAAATATTCCACACTGTCGTTAAGTAATACCAGGCTTGGTAAAGTAGTTAAAAGATTTTGCTTGATGGTTTTAAGCTCCTTAAGCTGATTTCTAGATTGCTGCAAATTATAATTAATATCTTTTTCGAGCTCTGGCTTTAGCTTTATTAACTCCTTTGCTAATTGAATGAGGATAATTTCAACATTACTTAAATCTAGCCATAAGTGCCAATTTATCTGATTATTATTTTTAATTATTTTCAGCCCGGTAAAACTGCTAATCTTGAGGTTGTTGACCTGGTGGGTTCTTATTAACTTAGCAGCAAAACCATCGAACTGCTCATCTATATAAATAATAATATCCGCGCTCCTTACTTTTTCAAGGTCGCTAACTTTAGAGCTATAATGGTGAGGGCAGGCATTGGTTGTTACTATGGCGCTAATGCTAGCTAAGTCTTTTACTAGCAGCTGGGCAATGCTTGCCAGCGGCGTAATGCTGGTGACTATCCTAAGCATGGGCTTTTCAATTGCTAAGGCTTTAAAGCTAGCAAAAAACAGGAATAAAATCAGTAAAAATTTACTTTTCATCAGTTAATACCGTAAGTAATTGCTCTTTATTAAGCGTAAAGTTGCTTTGCAGCCAAACATCTTTCAGCTTATTGAGAGTTAGGCGTAGCTCTTTGTTGTTAATATTTAGCTTTAGCAAATCATTGCCGGTCACTGGGAATGTAGGAACTTGCTTGTTACTCCATTTTGCTAAAAACTCTAACGCCTGGCTATAGGATAATTTATTAAGCGCTATTGCCGCTATCATGTATTGCAGGTAATGATCATCCTCAATCCATAGTTTTTTCATAAGAGTTGGATAATTATTAGGGGTAATAGTGTTTAAGAAACTAAGCAGTTTAAATATTGTTTTTACCTCTTGCTTAGAAAATTTTAACTTTATAAGTTCGTTGGGCTGAATAAGGGATGAGTAATAAAACAATATTGCATAAGCAGTAGCTAGTTCCAGGGAAGTATCTATTTTTTCGGCATAGTAGTTAGCGTCTTTAAGTACTTGCATCTCAACGCAGTTAATTGGCAATATGATCTGCAAAATTCCGGAAGCTTGCATTTCTTGCAAAATATAACTCGCCTTAGCTCCAAGCATCAACTTATCCATTTCTGCCTTTATACGTTCTTTTGAAAGATACGATAAATTGCTTTTGAGCTGCATGCAAGCTTTGAGCGCAGAAGCATCCAGCTCCTTAGCGTAATAGCAAGAAAAGCGGAAAAACCGTAATATCCTTAAATAGTCTTCCTGAATGCGCTCAACAGGATTGCCAATAAATGCTACAGTGGAGTTTTTTAGATCCCGCATCCCGTCAAAGTAATCAAAAATTGTTGAAGTAAAAGGGCAGTAGCTGAGCGCGTTAATAGTAAAGTCGCGGCGAGAGGCATCTTCCTGGAAATTATCGGTAAAAGCTACAGTAGCATACCTACCGTCACATTTTAAATCGTGCCTGAGAGTAGTAATTTCAAATTTTTCACCATTTAAAATAGCAGTGACTGTTCCAAACTTTAACCCCGTAGGAATTACCTTCACCTGTTGGTGCGATAGCAACAATATTACTTGCTCTGGTAGTAAGCTAGTTGCTATATCAATATCATGGTTAGCTTTACCGAGCAAAGCATCTCTAACGCAGCCGCCAATAAGCAGGCTAGAATAGCCAGGAAGCTGCAACAACTCTAAAATTGTTTTGTAATATTTAGAGTT
>CAZMMN010000018.1:0-10687 GCA_964567405.1 uncultured Rickettsiaceae bacterium
AGGTCATGATGGATCGGTTAAAGAAACAGGCTCTTGATCCTTCGTCTGCCAATGAGGCTGTGCTTGCCGAAGTAAAACGCAGTTATGGTATAGACTCGCGTGACGTTAAAGTGAATGCTATTAAGGATTATGAGCATGCTCTAGAGGAGAAGCTTAAACAGATAAACCCTAATTTGAGCAAAAAAGAACTGCAAGAGAATTTAAGAAGGTTGGCTGAAGGTGATTACCGTAGCCTAAAAGATCAGCTTGCTGCGGTTAAATTTGGTAAAGAAAAGGATTATAGTTCCTTAGCAGATCTTGATAAGAAACAAATTGATGAAATAATGAAAGCAAAATATAAAGATCAGAGTTTGCGAGAACTTTATAGTGATGCTAAATTTGCCCGCGATTTTCAACAATATTACGCTCAAGCGCATCAGGACTTATCGGAAAGAGGGGTTGGATTATTTGGCAAAAATATATCCGCGCTTAGAAGTTGGCAAGAGCTGAGCAGTAAGGTAAAAACAGAAGAGGAATTGAAAAAAGCGAGAAGAAGGAATATAGGGGAAAGGATGTATGCAGGGTATGAGGGCTTGAAAAGGGATTTGCTCACTAGTATAACTGGTGAGGAATTGCGCAATTCCTTAGAAGGAAGTTTAACCGGTGCAGCTTGGCACGACTTCAATTATAATGATCCGCGGCTTAGAACTTATAGCGAAGAGCTAAAAGACAATCAACGCAGCATTGAGCATCAGGAGCTGCAAGCTAAAATTAATCAAGAAACGATTAATGCTCAAGATGATGTGTTAAAGCCTGAGTATTTAGTGAGGCTTAGCCAAACTAGCAGAGATAGCGAGCGGGAATATTACGAGCAGCTATCTAAAGCTAAAATTGCTTACGAGGTTTATAGCAGCTTGACTGCCGGCGATGATCCCGTATTAATGGGCGATAAATTTATGCAGGAAAAGGCGCTTGACTCGCAAATGCGGGAAATGATTGATAACGCTTATCTAACCCAAGAACAATTTATTGAAAATGATAGATATGCACGTCGCCAAGAACATTATGAAATTATGAATGAGAAAGCTGCTGAATATATTGTAGAAAGTCACAATTTACTAACTGATTATTATCAGCGCGATGATATCAAAACTGACGAAATGCCAGATTTGCTTGAGCAGTATTATAATCAAATATCAGGTCAGAGTAACCAGCAAGAAATAGACAAGCTTAGGAAAGCTATGGAAGATTTTGAATATAGCCGACAAATCTTTGATAAGATAGAAGAAAGAAAAGAGCAAATCAGGGAAGAATTTGCAGGTCACATCCAGACTATTCATCGCTATCGTCAAGAGGCTAAAATGCCTGAATATAATGAAGGAATTGAGGTGAGTACTAGGAAACTAAGAACTATAGATCAACATTTGCGTAAGTTAAAATAAATTATCAAAGGATTATCTTAAAAAATGTTAGCATTGTTAATATTTATTATCGCTATTTTGCTGTCATTAGCAGCAGTTCTTTCAGCTACTGAGACTGCCATAACTGCTACTTCACCCGGTAAAATTCAAAAGATTAAATCTGAAGGTGATAAGAGAGCCGATATAGTATTGAGGCTTATCAAAATAAAGGAAAGGGTGATTAGCACTTTATTAATAGGATATAGTATTACTACTACTGTTTGTACTACTATTGCGACTGGTTTATTTATTAATATCATGGGAGATGATAGGGGGACTATTATTTCTTCAATAACCATGTCGTTTGTAATTATAGTTTTTGCAGAGGTAATTCCGAAAGCTATTGCGGTAGCAAAAGCAGAGAGAATATCAATGTTTACTGCCCCAATTATTGAGTTTTTAGTAGAGCTGCTGCATCCGGTAAATTACTTGCTCGGAATAATAGTGAAAATATTTTGTCTGACATTTAGAATTAATCTCAAAACTGAGATTTCTGGCGCGGATGAAGTGCGCGGAGTAATTGAACATCACCATTTAGAAGGAAATGTTTATAAATATGACCGCGATATGTTAGAGGGAGTGTTAGATATTCGGGATATGACCGTCTCTGAGATAATGGTGCATCGCAGTAACATGGTGACGATCGATATTAATCTTGAGAAAGATAAAATAGTAGAAGCGGCGCTATCAAGCTCCTATAGTCGCATACCAATGTGGAAAGGAAATAAGGATAATATTATTGGCATTTTAAATACTAGGGATTTATTAAGAGTATTATATAAAAATGGTAATGATCATCTAAAAATTAACCTCGACGAACTCATAACCCCGCCGTGGTTTATTCCTGATAACGCGTTAGTTATTCACCAATTGCATACTTTCCGAGAAAATAACAAGCATTTTGCCTGCGTAGTGGATGAGTACGGCGATTTGCAAGGTATTATTACTTCGGAAGATATTTTGGAAGAAATTGTGGGACCAATTCGCAATAAATTTGATAATTCTACTCAGTGTATGATTATTAAAAAATCTAGAAATGAGTTTATTATCAATGGCGCTACTACAATACGAGATATAAATCGTGAGCTAGATTGGAACTTATCAGATGAATATGCAAATACTATAGCAGGACTGATTATTCATGAAATAGAACGTATTCCAAATCAGGGAGAAGTGCTGGAAATTTTAAACTTAAGAATTACTATCCATAAGAAAGTTACTAATAGGATTGATACGATAAAAGTAAGGGTATTGCCAAGCAGTGATAAGTAAAATAGGGAATGTTCTACAGTTGCTTACTATACTATCTGCCAGCTCGGTAATAATACTGCAGATAATTTTTTATAAAGCTGGTAGACAAGTGGGTACGCGATTAGTGTTGCGATTTTTTTACTTTAGCTGCAGTTTGCCTTTACTGACTTTTTTATTGTTAGTGTATGGTTTTGTAGTTTCAGACTTTTCCTTGCAAAATGTATTTTTAAATTCCAGTACCATTAAGCCGTTATTATTTAAAATTGCTGCCAGTTGGGCAAGTCATGAAGGATCAATTTTGCTGTGGTTTGCTTTGCTTAGTTGTATGAATGCGGTAAATATTTACTGTGCTGTTGGTAGTAAAGCAATTGTTCATTGCCAGATATTGATTGCCGCTATTATCAGCTTAATGTTTGCCAGTTTCATTTATTTTACCTCTAATCCTTTTTCTCCTCTTCCATTTGCTCCTTCGCAAGGTCTTGGCTTAAACCCAATATTACAGGATATCGCCTTAGCTATTCATCCTCCTATTCTATATCTCGGTTACGTTAGTTATGTCGTTCCTTTTACTATTGCTTGCAGTATCTTATTTAATCCTACGGAAGAGAATATAAGTTTATTAAGAAAGGCAAAGATATTTGGCAATTTAGGTTTGCTGGCGATGACTTTAGGAATTGGGTTTGGCTCTTGGTGGGCATATAGAGAGCTAGGATGGGGTGGTTTTTGGTTTTTCGACCCAGTGGAAAATATCTCTTTAATGCCATGGCTATCGGCTATTGCTTTGCATCATTCATTATTAGTCACCCTCAAATCAAAGAGGTTGGTTTTTATGACGCTATCGCTTGCTATTCTTACCTTCACCTTAAGCATAATGGGGGCATTTTTAGTGCGTTCTGGTTTGCTTACTTCTGTTCATTCCTTTGCTTCTTCTTCTATCAGAGCAATATACATACTAGTAATATTTGTTTTAATTACTCTGCCAAGTCTAGTGCTACTTTTGGTAAGAGGTGATAAAGTTATTAAAAATCTACAATTATTTGGGTCTGGCTTATCGGTTAGGCAAAAAAGCATAATCGGAGCTAACGTTTTATGGCTAGCTAGCTTATTAGTTATGGTTGTTGCTACTCTTTATCCAGTTATTTATTCACTATGGGGCGGTAAGACCATCGCGCTGGATATTAATTATTTTACCAGCACCTTCATCCCCTTAATTATTCCATTATTATTGCTGGCAGCTTTAGTAGTGGAGAGAAATTATTATATTACTGCAATGCTTTTCTTAATTTCTATTATTGCGAGCTTTTTTATAAGCTATGATTGGCTAAGTAGAGCTGTAGTAGCCGCCGCTGCTTTTTTAGCTCTTCAAACTATCTGTTGGTTAGTGTTTCGCCTCTCTTGCAAGCGGATGTTAACAAGCAAAAAAGCAGCTATGGTCGCTGGTCATTTGGGCTTTGCCTTATTAGCTTTCAGTATTACTATTAATGTATCATTGCAACAGGAGAGCGAATTTGTTGGCAGAATAGGGGAAAAAGTGTCAACTGAGAGCTTTGTCATTAGCTTGCAAGATATTAAGTTTGCTCGCAGCAGTAACTATTATAGGCAAATTGCTGAATTTTGGGTGGAAGATAAAACTCATACAATAACAGTATTGAAACCCGAAAATAGGCTATATATAGTTGAAAAAAGCCTTACCCAGGAGAGTGATGTCTATTCTTATTTAACTCATGATTTATATGCTGTCTTAAATCGTATCGAGGAAGAGGAGATAGTGCACGCTAAAATTTATTATCGTCCTATGATTAGTTTTATTTGGCTGTCTATTATAATTATGGCGGGAGGGTTTTTAATTAGTTTATTGACAAAGTTCCCGGCTGTAAAAAGTTGTTGTCAAAGAACTGGCTGATGAATATATTCTGTTCTTAATAAATTTTGTCCACTTAAGTGATATATTATATAAAAAAGTTATTTTCGCATCCGAAAATTCAAGCGTTAGTATTTATGCTATTAAGCATTGCTAGCGCTGCTTCATTGCTGACTTATAATCCTTCTGACCCATCTTTTAATTTGGCAACTAATAAGCATTCTACAAATTTGCTTGGTTATTTTGGCTCTTACTTAGCTGATTTTCTCTATCAGCTTTTTGGATTATCCTCTTTTATTTTTCCAATCTGCTATTTTGTGTTGGGAGTCATTTTATATAGAAAAGGGGAAATTTCTTGGCTGTTTTTGAGAATCTTGGTAGTGGTCGCTATTGCCATAGTTTTAACCCCTTACTTTCATAATATTGAAGTAGTAGGAATGCCGGCAGGGGCTGGCGGCGCTCTGGGTATTATTATTGCTCCCTGGATTAATGATCTAGGAGTTGTTATTAATTTGAGCCCGTTTCTATTAGCGTGTATTGCTTTATTGTTATGTTTAGGGATAAGTTTTAAAGGCTTCTTAAATATATTGGTTATATGCAGGCAGAAGCTAGCAAATAAAATTATTCAGCCTCAATCTCTCGTTAAAGAAGTAAAAACACCTATTACTTTTAAAGAAAAGGAACAGAAGGTAAAGATATTTTCTAATTCTACTAATAACGGTACTGCTGTTAGTGAGTATGGTGCGCCTGTAAATCCTACTCTACCGCCGATTGAGCTTTTAAAAAATCTAGAAAATCAAAATATAAAACTTGAAAACAGCGCCCAACTTAAAGAAAATTCTGAAAAATTATTAACTGTTTTAGGGGATTTTGGGGTTAAGGGGCAGATTATTGATATTAGCCAAGGACCAGTAGTAACTTTATATGAATTTGAGCCGGCGGCGGGCACTAAGTCGTCAAGGGTAATAGGGCTTTCTGATGATATAGCTCGGTCTTTATCGGCTATTTCTACGCGAATAGGAACAATACCAGGAAGGAATGTGCTGGGTGTTGAGCTGCCTAATAAGCAAAGAGCCTTTTTTTGTCTGCGGGAACTAATAGAAACGCCACAGTATAGGGATAGCAATGGGAGTTTGCCTTTAATTCTAGGTAAAGATCTTGCAGGGAAACCATTTATAGTTGATCTAGCAAAAATGCCGCATTTACTAGTGGCTGGTACTACTGGTTCTGGTAAGTCGGTAGCTATTAATACGATGATTATGTCATTGCTATATCGCTATACGCCTCAAGAATGTAGGCTAATTATGATCGATCCTAAAATGCTGGAATTATCAATTTATGATAATATTCCGCATCTGTTAACGCCGGTAGTAACAGAGTCGCCTAAAGCAGTTATAGCGTTAAAATGGGCGGTTAAAGAGATGGAAAATCGCTACCGCTTAATGTCAAATCTAGGGGTTAGAAACATAGCTGGGTATAATGCAAAAATTATTGATGCCTTGAATAGCGGTAAAGTGCTAGAACGTACGGTGCAAACAGGGTTTGATCCAGAAACCGGTAAGCCAATATACCAATCTGTGCCTATTAATATGGAGAAATTGCCTTTTATTGTGTTGATTGTAGATGAGATGGCGGATTTAATGCTGGTGGCAGGCAAAGATATTGAAGCATCTATTCAAAGGCTAGCTCAGATGGCAAGAGCAGCTGGCATCCACATAATAATGGCTACTCAACGTCCTTCCGTAGATGTTATTACTGGAGTTATAAAGGCTAATTTTCCTAGCCGCATTAGTTTTAAAGTGATCTCTAAAATAGATAGCCGGACAATTTTAGGAGAGCAGGGCGCTGAGCAATTACTTGGCATGGGAGATATGTTATATATGGGCAGTGGCTCAAGCATTACCAGGATCCATGGTCCGTTTGTGGATGACAAAGAAGTAGAGAGAGTAACGGAGTATTTAAGGTCTCTTGGTAGTCCGCAATATGTTTCGGCAGTAGTAGAGCAACCAGAGGACGAAATAAGCGGCATTGAAGATTTAGGAGGAGAGGGAGATGATGAAGGAATTTATAGAAAAGCTTTGCAGATTGTAAGGTTAGAGCGTAAAGTATCTATCAGTTATATTCAGCGCTCTTTAAGGATTGGTTATAATCGAGCTGCCAATATTGTTGAAAGGATGGAGAAAGAAGGGGTGGTGTCTAGTCCTGGCTATACCGGCAAAAGAGAAATATTGCTTCCTGAGGAGTAATATCTGCTGCCAAACTTAGGAAAATTAGCTTATGAGCAAAAAGAAGGTCTGGGTATTAGTAGATAGTAGGGTAGGCAATTCTAATCAAGCTATAGCTCTAGCACAGGAGCTTAAGCTAGAATATGAATTAAAAAACATTTTATATAATAATATTCTTGCTTTTTTGCCTAATTTTTTATTAACCTTAAGACCCATACATATTCAGTTGCAGCAGTTAAAAACCCTGCAGGTCAGCGCGTTGCCAGATATTATTATTGCTGCGGGCAGAAGACTAGCTCCATTATCTCTTTACTTAAAGCAAAAATCTAACGGAAAAATAAAAACTATCCAAATAATGCGTCCTGCCATCACTCATGCAGCTTTTGATGTAGTAATTTTGCCTGAACACGATGTACAAGGCAATATTCCTCCCAATACCATTAAGATCATTGGCGCTTTGAATAATGTAAAAGAAAAAATAGCAATAGGAAAGCAACAATTGCTTGCTCATTATCCTCTAACTGCCAATTTCATTGCGGTGATTATAGGCGGTAGCAGTAAATCATATAATTTTGATAAAGATGATGCAGGTTCTTTTGCTGGCATATTAGCTAAAATAGCTGACAATCATTCTTTACCGCTTTTTATTAGCTTTAGTCGCCGTACTCCTGAGATAGTTAAAGAGATAATTAGAAAAGGTTTTTCTACTGGTAAGCACTTGATTTATGATCCTACCGTTGCTGGCAATGCTGTTAATCCTTACTTTGGTATGCTTGCGGGAGCTGATTATATAATTGCTACGGTTGACTCTATTTCAATGAGTAGTGAAGCTGCTTCAACTGGTAAACCGCTTTATATATTTTGCCCTGATAAATTTAAATTAAAAAAACATATTGAGTTTTTGCGCCACCTAATTGACTGCGGGGCAGCAAGAAGACTAGAGAATTCAATAGAATATTTAGAAAACTACGCCTACCAGCCTCTTGCGGAAGCTAAAAGAGTAGCTAAGTTGATTAAAGATAGTTTGCATTTTTAAGAAAAAAACTATACACCACAACCTTGTTAATTGAGGATGAGGCATTAATTAAGTATTTCGCTTGGATCAAAGAGGAACTGGAACTCTTTCCACACTTGATAACGTTCAACATCGAGACCTTTTAGCGGACTTGCTTGTTTCACTGCTCTAAGGGCGCTATCAGCTAAAGCTTGACAGATGCTGGCAGATACATTACTACATATAGTTTCGCTAATCTTTACTTGTTTGACGCTACCATCTTGCTCGAGGGTTATATATACCAATATTTTAGCTTTCTCAATATCTTGGGCACCAATTGGAATATTTCTCCAGCTATCTTCTATTTGCTTTTTTATTAAAGCTTTCTCGCTAATCGAGAGAGGGAGTTCCTCATTATAATTGCCTTTTGAGTCTTGCTCATGACTTCCTTGTTTTTGACTGTGTTTATCAGATTTGTTATTGTTGCCTTCTGATGCTTGTTCTAAGTTCTTAAGCAGTGAGTCTAGATCGTTGATAACTGGTTTTTTTTTATTTTTAGCGGCTTTATCGGTTTTAATAGGATTAGTCGGCTTATCTTCTTTTTTTTCATCTTTCTTTGGTGGGCTTTCTTTCTGAACTTTTGGCATCTCTTTTTTGGCGATATTTATTGCTTCTTTTGAAGGTTGGTTGTCAGTCGCTTCTTGCTTTTTTTCTATCGCCTTCTCTTCTATTTTCTGTTGCTTAGGCGTCTCCGCCTTACTTTCTTCGGTATTCTCTATTTTACTCTGCTGAACTTTCTTAGCTTCTGCATTTTCAATTGTTTTTTCTTTATGCTTTTGTTGATTAGGAACATTAGAAATATTGCTGACTGGTAATGATTCAAAGGTTATTATCTGCTCTTCTGGTAGCTTATGGGAGAAAGAAGGAAGCCCTACTAGGACAAAATAGCCTACAAGCAGGTGCAAGGCAATTGAGCAAGCCAAAAAAATGAAGAAATTATCATTATTATCTTTCATTATGCTTAATGTTAGAAATTAACGCGACTTTGGAATATCCGGCAGCGTGAATCTCTGCCATAATGCTAACCACCTCGCCGTAAGCTATTGCTTTATCAGCGCGCATAAAAATTCTTGTATCTTTTTTTTCTTGAGTGATATAGGAGAGTTTTTCAGCAAGATGGGAGCGGTCTATTTTTGTTTCAGCGATATAAAGCTCTCCTTTGTTATTTAAGCTTAGCACTATAGGCTCATCTTGACCTGATATAGGGCTAGCTTTAGTCTCAGGCAGATCGACATTCACGCCTGCCACTAACATTGGTGAGGTTATCATAAAAATGATTAATAATACCAACATCACATCTACCAGCGGCGTGACATTAATTTCGCTACTGACAGCAAATCGTGATTTTTGTCGCGAATTTGTGCTTAGCTTAATAGCCATTCATAGCCTCTCTTCATCAATTGCCCGTGATAAAATAATATTTAACTCGCCGATAAAATCTTCTACTTTATTGCTAATATCATTTATTTTACCGGTTAAATAATGATAAAAAATAACAGCTGGAATAGCTACCAGCAGTCCCATGGCGGTAGCTAGTAGCGATTCTGCGATGCCTGGGGCTACCACTGCCAGAGAAGTATTTTTGGATAAGGCGATGGACTGAAAACTATGAATAATCCCCCAGACCGTTCCAAATAAGCCTATAAATAATGTATTTGATCCTACGGCTGCTAAAAATCCTAAACTCTGCTCTAGCTTTTCAAGTTCTCGGTTGCGAGCTAAGTACATCACCTGCACTACTCTTTCTTTATGACCAATTTTAGCATTATCAGACATTTTGACGCTACTGGCTCTTTTGCATTCATTCATCGCCCCCACAAACACTGCTGCGAGAGGATTATTTACTGATTTTTTAACATTTTCATATAATTGCTCTAATACTCCTCCTGACCAAAAAATAGTTTCAAAGGCAGCGATCTTTCTTTTTGTTCTCCATAATAAAAACATTTTGTCAATAATAACAGCCCAGGAACTAATAGAAGCTATCGCTAGAATTAACATAACTGCTTTGCTTATTAAATCGGCTGAGGATATTAGAGCAAAAATAGACAAGTTGTTAGCAGTTAAGCTATCAGTAAGTTGATGTATGTTAGTAGTTGGCATTATGAGTAATAAAATAAGAAATTGATCCCGAAAACAATAGCAATATGTCGTATAATTCTTTACATATAGCTAACTTTTTAGATTAAGATTATTACAGAAATTTTTAAATTTTCTATCAAAAACTTATTTATTGTTGACTGTAGTTATAGGCTTCAGTAGATTTGACGGTATTTATACCTAATAAACTCAAGAAAGCAAAATGTTATGCTAAAAATATTTATTTGGCTTTTAATAATTTCTATCCCAATCGCTAAAATTTTTGCTCAAGAAACTCAATCTGCTAATAATCAAGCTGGCTTAGAGTATAAAAGTCATCTGAAAGAGAAAACTAAAATTCATGTATTAAAGATTGATCCTAATTATTTTAAGTTAGAGCTAGTCAAGGCGCATAGCCAATTGTTTGGACGCGAACACGTAGAAGCAATTGCCGCTAGAAAAAATGCTGTGGCGGCAATTAATGCCGGCTTTTTTGAGATAGGGGGTTCCGTAGACGGGCTTCCTAGCCGCAGCTTAATTATTAATGGAGAAATTTTTTCGCTGGTTCGCGGCATGCAAAGCCTGTTGATTATTGATGAGCAGCATGTAAGCATTAAAAGAGCGGACATGCAACTGGCAGCAGATATAGGAGGTTCTTTGTTTATTCCGGATCAAGTTAATAATTTTTCGGCTAATAAAGAGAATGTAATATTATATACAACTCCTTGGGGACCAACTTCGCTAACTTCTTATCAAGGTTATAAAGAATTATTAATTG
>CAZMMN010000018.1:10697-13416 GCA_964567405.1 uncultured Rickettsiaceae bacterium
CGAGTAAATAAAATAAGTGATCATGGAGATAACCCAATCCATTCAAAAGGTTTCGTCCTATCGTTTCCAAAAAATAAGGTTATAAATGCCGCGAAAAGAGATAAGGCAGAATTAAAATTGAAGCTTTTTAACGAAGATAAGACCCCTATTGTTTTTAAGAATCGCAACATCTCAATGGTAACGGGGATCCCAATGATTGTGCAAAACGGCAAAGTTGCAGATAACGCATTAATGTTGTCTAGTGATAGCGATTTTGTGCGCAAGCCTCATGCAAGAACTGCTGTAGGATTAGATGCAAAAGGCAATATTATGCTGGTGGCAGTAGAAAGCGACTATATAAAGCCATTGTCTAAAATTACCTTAGAAGAAGTGCAGTATATTTTAAAAAAGAAAAAAGACATAGAAACGAAAACTTTAACTTTGCCTCAACTGCAAAAAATCGTAGAGGAGCATTTTTCTAGTAAAAATACCGGAAGGGGATTAAGCTTAAAAGAATTGGCAAAATTTATGATAGAGATTGGATGCGTGGAAGCGATTAATTTAGACGGCGGAGGATCAACTGCAATGTTTTTTAAAGGAAAGATGATGAATGTTTCAATTGGGGATGAAGATGAAGCTTTCGGGGAAATAATTAGGAGACCGGTATCTGACGCAATCATAGTGGTTCCTAGAAAAGAATAGTTATGAGGTTGGTAGATTCCCATTGCCATTTAGATCTTATTGAGCAGAAGGATAATTTAGATGAGGTAATAGCGAGGGCTACGGCAAGCGGCGTTAGTTATCTGCAAACAATTTGCACTAGCATTGAGGGCTTTCCTCATCTATTAGAGTTTGTGCAAAAATTTAACAACGTCTTCGCCTCGGTAGGGGTTCATCCGAATAATATTGAGGAAGTAGTAAGCAGCGATAAATTAATAGAACTGGCAAGCCACCCAAAAGTCATTGGCTTTGGAGAAACGGGACTGGATTACTACTATCAAACTGCGGATAAGGAGAAGCAAGTGCAATCTTTTCGGCAGCATATAACAGCTTCTCAAAAAGCCGGTTTACCGGTTATAGTGCATGCGCGGGATGCTGACTGTGATATAGAGAATATACTAACTAGCGAGATGATAAATCACCAATTTAGGGGGCTAATTCATTGTTTTACTGCTTCGCAAAGCTTAGCGAGAAAAATGCTGGATATTGGCATTTATATTTCAATTTCTGGAATCATAACTTTTAAAAATGTTGCGGCGTTGGAAGAAGTGGTAAGGTTTATCCCAATTGAGAGATTATTAATTGAAACCGATGCGCCTTATCTCGCACCTGTACCTATGCGGGGGAAAGCAAACGAACCAAGTTTTGTGAAATATGTGGCAGCTAGGATTGCCGAAATCAAATCAATAAGCGAGGCGGAGGTAGCGAGGCAAACTACCGAGAATTTCTTTCGTTTATTCTCTAAAGCTGCTATTTAGGTAAAATCACACATGAGAATTATTATAGCAATTTCAGGCGCATCGGGGGCTGTATACGGTATTAGGCTGCTAGAAATGTTACAGAATAAGGAAGATATAGAAACTCATCTAGTCATCTCTAAGGCGGCGCAACTTACTATCTTGCAAGAGACTAAACATTCCGTAGAATCAGTAAGGAAATTAGCAACTCATAGCTATCATGCAAGTGACATAGCAGCTAAAATTGCTAGCGGTTCTTTTCTAACTGAA
This sequence comes from uncultured Rickettsiaceae bacterium, assembly GCA_964567405.1. Lineage (GTDB taxonomy): Bacteria > Pseudomonadota > Alphaproteobacteria > Rickettsiales > Rickettsiaceae > CAZMMN01. The sequence goes on from CAZMMN010000018.1 coordinate 12,404, forward strand.
GGAATGATAATTGCGCCATGTAGCATGAAAACCACCGCTTCAATTGCTTGTGGTCTTGAGGATAATCTAATTGCTAGGGCAGCGGGAGTAACTTTAAAAGAACGTCGCCGTTTGGTTTTGATGGTGCGGGAAACACCCTTGTTCTCCACTCATTTGGAGAATATGCTAAAACTCTCAAATTATGGAGCAATAATCGCCCCGCCAGTCCCTGCTTTTTATAACTTGCCAAGCACTATAGAAGATATTGTTAATCATTCCGTTGCTAGAGTTCTTGACCTATTCGCCATAGAAACAACAAAAGTTAAGCGGTGGTCAGGTCTTAAAGGCGAAATGTTGCTAAATAAATTTTAGTTTATTCTATTTAGCAACAAGTCTAAACTGGTTTATTTGCCTTATTTTTTAGTCTTTAATTTCATTCCTCTTCATCGGTGGGGGTGAGATCCCTGATGTTGCCATCTTCATCGAAGATGAGTTTTAACTCAAATTCTCTTTCCAAATTTGAAATGATATTTTCTTGTTCCTTATTTAGCTCATCGATCTCATGATTTAGTGCGTGTAATTCGTTATATTTTTTGTGATACAAATCTTTCACGTTTTCTTTCTGCTCTTCATTAGATTTTATGTGTATACCTATATAGCTTTCTAAAGCAGTTACATTACCATATAAACCTTTAAGGTTTATATTAACTAAGGGAAGACTATGTTCGGTATATTTGGTAAGTAGTCCTTCGAGATCATTTTGTTGCTTATTTAATTGATCTTTTTGCAATTTGATAGTCTCCTCAAGAAGGTTATATTGTTCGATTAAATCTGTAACTAAGCCACTTGAGGTGACGATTTCCTCCTTGAGGGTATCTAAGTTAGGATGTAAGTAGTCAGATAATGTCTCTACTTCTTCAATAGTTTTAATCCTTTTTAATTCAAGCCCTTCCATTGTGAGACTGGCTGCTAATTTTGTTAGTGAGTGGTTTGTGTCGTTTGCTATTGTAATGATCTCATTTTCCATTGTCTCT
>CAZMMN010000018.1:13426-14117 GCA_964567405.1 uncultured Rickettsiaceae bacterium
GGTGAGATCTTTTATAATTGCTTCATGTTTTTGAAAATTTTGATTATATTCGTCAAGTTCACTTTCGTAATCTTTTTGTTGTTTCTGTAATGCCTTTATGCCGTTATTGTTATCGTTATAAGATTTCACCAGATCGATTTTTGTTTGTTCTAAGGCTATTGTCAAGGTTGAAGCAGTAGAAAGCATGGTTTCATGGGTTTTAGGTTTCTCATATTCTTCCTCTTTCGTAGGAGAAGTCGTAGCTAGGGGAGGGAGTTCCTCATGCTCATCAAAATAGATGCTAAGAGAATGCAAAGGAGCGGAAGAAGCTTTGTGATGCTTAACTTTATGAGGCGTAGGGATTACTTCCTCCTCTTTTTTTTCATCATCTTCGAAAGGTGAAGATGGTTTTTCGCTAATTGGCCGTCTGTAATCTATACTATATGTTTGATCATGCGTGTACATTTTATCCCAAGCGTCAAAGCTTGTGGTGGATGTATGCGCATGTTTACCTTTGGGACCACTAACATCCAAAGGTTTTTTAACTGGTTCGCTTATCGGCTCGCTTGTCGCTGAATTATTAGATTTTGTAGAAGGATGGTACCAGCTACCTACCACTACAACTTTCGCCGGCTCAGAATAATAACAATGGTGCGTTTTGGTAAAATTTTGGGGAGCAAAGGGCAGATATGTTATTGTTGCTCCATCCTTC
>CAZMMN010000019.1:0-13956 GCA_964567405.1 uncultured Rickettsiaceae bacterium
TAATTTACCATACTTCTTGACTTATTGTTAAATCACTAGTTTCGAAAGAAGTCTATTTTGAAGGGTTTAGCGATCGCGTTTATTATTGTCCTGGTGGTTGGGCGACTATTGGGTATGGTCATAAGCTGGAAACGGGGGAGAGGTATGATGCCCCTATTAGTTTGCGCACGGCGGAAGAGCTTCTGCGGCAGGATACATTTAAGGCAGAGCGCGCGGTTATTAAATATATCGACGTAGAGCTGAGCAATAATCAGTTTGCGGCTTTGGTGTCATTTACCTTTAATCTTGGCGCCGCAGCTCTGCAGCGCTCAAGCTTGCGGCATAAGCTTAATTATGGCTTATATGAGGAAGCAGCAGTGGAATTTTTAAAATGGGTATATGCTGGAGGGCAAAAAATTAACGGTTTAATAAAAAGACGTTTTGCCGAAAGCAATTTATTTATGAACAACCAATCAAAAAAATGAGTGTTTCTTTGTTGCTCTCAACTCTTTTTAAACTAAAAATTTATAAATTTGGCGTTTGGCAGCGTGACTGCCAAGTAATCTTGGAAAGAAACTTATTTTTCTCTTTCTGCTATGTCTTCGTCTAGATGTTGCTTCTCATAGTTTTCATGTCTTTCTTGGGCTTCGATGCACAAGTTAGCTATTGGTCTAGCATTTAAGCGTTTTAATCCTATTTCTTCTCCAGTATCTTCACAATAACCGTAACTTCCATCCTCGATCTTTTGTAATGCTACATCTATTTTATTAATTAGCTTTCTATAACGGTCACGGGTGCGCAGTTCAATTGTCTTGTCTGCTTCTAATAATGCTTGATCGTTAATATCAGGTTCTTTATAATTTTCTTCTTTTAAATGATCTAAAGTTTGAGTTGATTCTTCTAACAACTCTTCTTTCCATGCTTCTAGCTTTCTCCGGAAATATTCCAGCTGCATTTCATTCATGTATTCTTCGTTTTCTGTGGGTGCGTACCCTTTAGGCAATATTATTCTGGACATATATATCCTTCTTAAAAACCCAGACACTATAGCTTATAACAAAAAATAAAAGCAAGATAATTTATTGATTTTTTTTTTTTTTACTTAATGGGTAGCAGTAGCATAAACTTTTCTTAAATGCTGCTTATTTACTTTGATTGCGAGGAAATGAGACAAATGTAATAACTATATTTTAGCATGGTGTTAAAAGCGGCTTATATAGTTCTAGCAATTCTAGTAAATGAAAAATTGGGGGGAGTATATAATCATAGGGTCTAAAATTGTAACCAAATAGTTAGGACTAAAGAAGTTAATTCATTTAAAGGTTGACGAGATGTTTTTATAAAGGTAATCTCGAGTTTATAGAGATAGAAGAATAAAGAATATATGCTACGAATAGCGCAAAAAAGCAAATGTTTGACGCACACAGCAACCTTATTTCAGTAAGCTGCAAGGAGTATATGAAGAATATTTAATGAACTAATAAATGAGTAATTAAATTAACGCAAAATAGGAGAAAATTATGAATAAAAAATGTAAAACAAAAGTTAACAAGCTAGTTTTTGCCTTTTTTACTGTTGTATTATTGTGTGGCACAGCACAAGCTTCGAGTAAAGTGATCATCAAAAATGAGAAGGATAACGCGGAAGTAGATATTACCATTGAACCAGGCGATGGAAAATTAATGACCACGGATAAAAATGCAAGGAGGCTTATCCTAAAGCCTGATGAAGAAAAAACCCTGGAAATAAAAAAGGACGAGCTTGGCAAAGAAACATTTAGTATTATTGGTACGGTTGGTACCCCTTCTCTATATAATAGCTGCAAACCTTTATTGATAGGAAAAAATTATAAAATAGTTTTTGTAGCTGGAAAGATTAGCGGCACTATTTGTGTTATGGCTGAGTTATAAATTAGCTTTCTATATATTTTACGGGTTTAGTATTAAGCAAATATCTAAACCCAAGAAGTTTTTTTACAAACATAAATTATATGTATAATAATAGAGGAAAAATGAAAAAAGATTGCACAAAAAATGTAGCTTTAACTAAACTAAGCTTCATAAAAAACAAAAATACCTTAGTTTCATTGCCTTTAATAATAATGAGCTTTGCTCTATCAGGCTGCAAAGCGCCTCAAGGCACGGGTTACGAAAGTTATAAAACTTCCAATGAACAATTAGAAGATCGAAAAGTTATTAATAATGTTAGAGAGAGATTTAATACAAATCCATCTATACCTAGCAATTTGATTCATATAGCAATTGATCGGGGTATTCTTCAGTTGAGCGGCTTTGTTCATACTCATCAGGAAGTAGACTTAGCAATTTTAACTGCTAGCAGTATTCCAGGAGTTAAAGATGTTATCAATAGTTTGATTGTCCTATCAGACTCTAGCTATGCTAAGCGACGTGGTGCAGCAGAGATAGAAAATACGAAAAGGTAAGTTGCATAAAAAGTGCCATTAAAGAGTGGTATGCTTCTAACAAGCGAAGAGTTGTGGAGACGCAGTTTTCTTAGAAAAGAATGATAGGGGTGACAAGGCGAGGAGCGAAGCACGCTTTAATGGGTGTGAGACCCCCGCCGCCAGTCACCCAATTTTCTAAGTAAGACGAGTATATATCATGTATATAGCTAATTTGTGTTCATTCTTAATTATAAAAGCTTAAACTCTTCCTACTAATGTACTCTAAGTTCTCTACCTTCTTTATGCAGGAAGCAATTGGGCAAGCTCAAAAAGCTTTTGAGGAAAATGAAGTACCTGTTGGAGCGGTAATTGTGGAGAGAACTTCTTGCCAGATAATTGCTAGAGCTCATAATAAAGTAGAGCAGGGAGGCAACGCTTTGTTGCATGCAGAAATGATTGCTATTAATATAGCATGTGCGCATCTTGGAAGCAAGAATCTCTCTAATTGTGATATATATGTTAGTTTAGAGCCCTGCAGTATGTGCAGTGGCGCTATATCGCTAGCGCGAATAAGTAGACTATTTTATGCAGCAAGCGATCTTAAGCATGGAGCAGTAGAAAATGGTGTTAGGTTCTTTAATTCGTCTTGTTGTTTTCATCGACCAGAGATATATAATGGCATCTTATCTCAACTTTCTGTATCTATAATTAAAAATTTCTTTAGCAAAATTAGAAAAGATAGTTTATAATATGGCTTTAAATCTAAGCCTGGGGTTAAGGTAATCCATGTTATTTATAGTAGGATTTATAGTAGTATTTGCCTCTGTTATTATTGGCTACACTATGCATGAAGGAGATTTGGCTCTACTTTGGCAGCCTAATGAGATTGTAATTATTGTGGGCGCGGGTATTGGTTCAATATTGATTGCTAACCCTACCTCAGTGGTTATAGATACGCTGAAGTCAATGAAAAATCTATTTAAGGATAAGCCTTATAGTAAAAATGACTATATGGAACTTTTGCTGTTTGTTTTTAATATTTTCAAATTGATGAAAGTCAAAGGGATGATGGAGATTGAATCTCATATTGAAAACCCAAATGACAGTGAACTATTTAATCAAGCTCCTTCTTTGCAGAAAAATAAATTTGTTTCTAATTTTATTAGAGATAATTTGAGATTATTGACTATGGGAGTGGATAGCGCTCATCAATTTGAAGATATGGTAGACAGAGAGCTAGATGTTTATAGCTATACAGCTACCGGTCCGTCCAAGACTTTCATGAGCTTAGCTGATGCCTTACCAGCATTGGGTATTGTGGCGGCGGTGCTTGGGGTAATTGTAACTATGAAAAGTATAATGGAACCCCCTGATGTACTTGGTTCTTTGATAGGTGCTGCGTTAGTGGGGACTTTTACTGGCGTGTTATTGTCATATGGTTTATTTGGTCCAATTGGCACTTTTTTAGGAAAATATACTGACTATGAAATTAAATATCTTGAATGTATCAAAGCTGGGTTTATTGCCTATTTGAACGGTAATCCACCAATTATAGTAGTGGAATTTATGAGAAAAAATATTCCGGGAAATGTTAGACCCACTTTTATTGAGCTAGACAACTATATTAGCGGCTACTCTATGAAAATTACAAATTAATTATGTCAGCTAAGCCAATTATAATCTACAAAAAAAGAAGGCAAGCAGCTATTCCGCCTTATCGCGGCGGGATGTGGAAAGTAGCCTATGCGGACTTCATTACCGCTATGATGGCATTCTTTCTGCTACTTTGGCTGCTTAGCGTAACGCCAGAAAACACCTTAAAGGGCATAGCTGATTATTTTACTAGTGCTAAATCTTCTAGCGATAAAGTAGGAATAGGGCTGGAGGGAGGTGCTGACTCAAATGTTAATGAGGGCATTGGGGCGGCTAATAGTGCTTCTAGCTCTTTGATTTATGGTTCTCCGTCCCGAGGAAAAAAAATCGAACAGGCTGATAAGAGCCATTTAATGAGTGACATTGAGAAGGAGCATTTTCTGGCTATTATGAATAATATTCAGCGTAATATGGAACTTAAAGAATTTGTAGATAATATTAATATTGATATTACTAATGAAGGTTTAAGGATTCAGGTTATGGATAGCGAAAATCGTCCGATGTTTAAGCCTAACACGGCTGACCTGCAGCCTTACATGCGTAAAATTTTGAGTACAATAGGAAAGTTAATAAAAAATCAGCCCAACTATATTTCTATTAGTGGGCATACTGCTAGCATTAAGCAGAGCGAAAGTGATAGTTTTGATTATTGGGGTATATCAGCGCAGAGAGCTAATGAAGTAAGAAAATTTTTAACTGCTGGTTTATTAAAAGAAGAACAGATAATTAAGGTTGTTGGTATAGCTGATAAAGAGCCATTTGATATCAATGATAAATATGGGGTTAGAAATATTCGTATTGCTATTACTTTACTAAATAACTCTTCAGTGCCACGCTTTCATCAGTCAGCTCCTGACAAAATCTTTCAAAAATAGAAACACTGCTCTACTATATTTTCAATTAGCTTATGGTTAATAGTTTCTTTGCCAGTATTGTAGGGCGGGAAACTTCCATTTTTCAAGTAAAAAACTTCATCTCCCAATTTTTTCATTTACTAGAAGTATATATCTGGGGCAGGAATAACAAGATAAAATCAATTGTTCTTAACTAAGTTCTTGCTATTTTCGTTTTAGAGTTGTAATCATTATAGGTATAGTAAAAAATGTTTAGGAGAATATAAGATGCCATTACTTGTAGGTAAACCCGCTCCCGATTTTACAGCTAAAGCTGTAATGCCAGGCAATGAAATTGAATATGAATTTAACTTAAAGCATCAGATAAAAGGCTATAAGAGCGTTTTGTTTTTTTATCCGCTTGATTTTACCTTTGTTTGTCCTTCTGAGATTATCTCGCTCAATAATAATCTGTTTGGTTTTAACGAAAGAAGCACAAAAGTAATCTTGCTTAGCGTGGACTCGCATTATTCGCATCTAGCGTGGAAGAGCACTGCTTACTCCAATGGGGGAATAGGCAATATTAGCATTCCTATGGTGTCTGACTTAAATAAAAATATTTCTCAAGCTTATCAGGTATTAAACGATGACGGTATCAGTATGCGAGGTACGTTTTTAATTGATGAGCATTTTATAATCCGACATATGTTGATTAATGACCCATCTATTGGCAGAAATATAGATGAAATATTTAGGATGATAGACGCTTTAGATCATCATTCTAATTATGGAGAGGTTTGTCCGGCTGGATGGCGCAAAGGAGAAGAAGCAATCACGCCTTCGCGCAAAGGCATTGCTGATTACCTAACATCTAACGCCGAAAAACTTTAAAATCGGTCGTTACTTTACCTAATGTGGAATGATTTACTAGGAGCTTTTGAGAAGCCCAATTACTCTAAGGAAACTATAGATATATTACGGCTTATTAGAAGTGAAAATATAGGGGTAAGAACTTTTTTAGCATTGATCAATCTTTTTGGTGATGCTACTAAAGCGCTGGAAAATGTGGAGGAATTCTCGCTGCGTGGGGGGAAGTCTAAGCCGATTAAGGTCTTTTCAGAAAGGGAGGCTATAAGAGAGCTGGAGCTTTTGGTAAAGAATAATTCTCGGATTATTACCTATAAATCCCCCCAATATTCTAATTTGCTCTGCGAGATACCAGATTTTCCGCCAGTGCTTACCTGCAAAGGCAATATTGGCTTGCTTACTAAAGAAAAGTTAATTGCGATAGTAGGAGCGAGAAACGCTTCACTTAACGCTAGGGTATTTGCTTCTAAAATTGCACAAGCTTTGATAGAAAAGGGCTATGTAATAGTCTCAGGGCTTGCTAGGGGCATAGACACAGCGGTTCATGAGGTAGACCCAGCGAATACTATTGCTGTTATGGCGGGCGGTATTGATCATATCTATCCGCCTGAAAATCAGAGATTATACGAGAAGATAGCAGCACAAGGGTTAATTATTACGGAAGCGGCAATAGAGGCAAAACCAATAGGACAAAGCTTTCCCCAGCGTAATAGGCTAATATCAGGACTGTGTCTTGGCACTGTGGTAGTTGAGGCCAGTTTAAATTCTGGTTCCCTAATAACTGCACGGTTTGCTTTGGAGCAAAACAGAGAAGTTTTTGCTGTACCAGGTTTTCCCTTAGATCCACGCTGTCGCGGCACTAACAAATTGCTAAAAGAAGGGGCGCACTTAGTGGAGTCGGTGGAAGATATAGTATATAATTTGCAACACTACCAACAAATAAAAAAAATTCTTAAAGATTCTGCTTCCAGTAATAGTAATTTCAGGCTATTAAACGGCAAATATGAAGAATGGGTTACCGACGAGATGCGCAAACAAGTTATTAGTCTATTATCAGGAACGCCAGTTAAGATTGAACAATTAGCTAAAGAAACTAACTTCCCATTACCATCTATACAAGCCATAATTTTAGAGCTTGAATTAGCTGGCAAGGCTTCTAGACATCCAGGAAATAAAATATCTTTAATTTATAAATAATTATGAAATTAGTCGTAGTAGAATCGCCTGCCAAGGCAAAGACTATTAATAAGCATCTTGGCAGCGAATTTAAGGTTATTGCCTCGCTTGGGCACATTAGAGATCTATTACCGAAGTCTGGCTCTGTTATACCGGAGCAAGAATTTAGGATGATTTATACTACAATTGATAAATCTAAAAAACATGTTGAAGAAATAATAAAAGCTGCTGCAAAAGCTAAAGAAATATATCTAGCTACTGATCCAGATCGAGAAGGAGAAGCAATATCATGGCATATTGCTGAAACCATTAAAGAGCAAAATATTCTAGCACCAGGTGTAAGCTTTAAGAGAGTGGCTTTTAACGAAGTAACCAAAAAAGCAATTTTAGCGGCTTTTCAAGCGCCGCGGCAATTGGATGCTAATTTAATTAACGCGCAACAAACGAGAAGAGCTTTAGATTATTTAGTGGGGTTTACCATCTCTCCTTTATTATGGCGTAAGCTGCCAGGCTGTCGCTCAGCAGGGAGAGTGCAATCGGTGGCTCTTAGGTTAATTTGCGAACGAGAAGAGGAAATAGAGAATTTTAAGAGTGAGGAACACTGGGATATTAAGCTGGAGATGCTAAATAGCAATAAAGAACCATTTGCTGCGAGGGTTACGCATGTAAACGGTGAAAAGCTAGAGAAATTTTCCTTAACTACCAAGGAGCAAACTGACTTATTAGTAGAAAAGTTAAAAGGACAGGAGTTTTTTGTAACCTCAATTGAGAAAAAGCAGCAAAGGCGCTCTTCCCCTCCTCCTTTTATTACTTCTTCGCTGCAGCAAGAAGCGGCGCGTAAGCTTGGTTTTAGTGCTAAGAAAACAATGCAAATAGCGCAAAAGCTGTATGAAGGAATAGAGATAGAAGGCGAGACTACCGGGCTTATTACTTACATGAGAACAGATGGGGTTAATTTATCGGCTGAAGTTGTAGAACAAATACGCAGTTTGATTGTGCGTGAATTTAGCCAGCAGTATCTCCCGCCGGTGGCTAAAATTTATAAATCTAAGGTCAAAAACGCTCAGGAAGCGCATGAAGCTATAAGACCTACTAATGTTAACTTCACTCCTAGTTACCTACAAACAAAGCTAGAAAAAGATTACTACCAACTCTATGAACTTATTTGGAAGCGCACCATCTCCTGTCAAATGGAAAATGTAGTGCTAGATCTAGTTACAGCTAACCTTGACTCTAAGGATAAGGAATTTTCAGCTAGAGCGAATGGTATGTCGATAGCTTTTGATGGGTTTTATAGGCTTTATCGCGAAGGAGTAGATGATGAAAAAGAGGAAGAAAGCAAACTCTTGCCAGATTTAGTAGAAGGAGAGCAAGTGCAACTGCATAATATAAAACCGCAGCAGCATTTTACTGAACCTCCTCCTAGATATTCAGAAGCAAGCTTGGTTAAGAAGCTGGAAGAACTTGGCATAGGCAGACCATCAACTTACGCTCCTATCTTGTCGGTATTACAAGAGAGAAAATATGCAAGCTTAATAAAAAAGAGGTTTATTCCAGAAGAACGCGGCAGATTAGTCACCGTGTTTTTAAAAGGTTTTTTTGAAAAATATGTGCGCTATGAGTTTACGGCAAGTTTAGAGACGGATTTAGATGAGATAGCAGCCGGCAAATTAGAATGGAAAAGTTTATTAAAAGAATTTTGGCAGGGTTTTAACAGTAATATTGAACTAGTTAAAGAACAAAAAATAAGTGATATTATCAGTTATCTTGAGGAATCCTTGAGTTGTCATTTGTTTGGCAGTAAGGATCCACAGAGTAGTTCTAAAAATTGTCCTTCTTGCTTAAAGGGTCAATTATGCTTAAAGCTCGGTAAGTTCGGTGCTTTTTTAGCATGTAGCAACTATCATGAGTGTGATTTTAAGAAACAAATTACTTCCCCTCTTAATAAAGATCAAGAGGAAGGAACGGAAGTTATTGAAAATAATAAATTATTAGGGCAAGATGAGAAGGGTAATAATATTTTCTTAAAGAAAGGTCCGTATGGATGGTATATTCAGCTCGGCGAACAAGTATCAAAGGAAACCAAACCCAAGCGAGCAGCGCTGTTAAAGGCTATGTCGCCAGCGAATGTTAACTTAGAGACAGCAATTAAACTAGTTAATCTACCTTGGAATTTAGGCACTCATCCAAAAGATAAGGGCGAGATACTAGTTAATATAGGTAAATACGGTCCTTATTTAAAATATAATGAGAGGTTTATTGCGGTTCCTAAAACTAAAGATATTTACTCATTAACTCTAAGCCAAGCAGTAGAAATAATTAACGCGAAAGATAATTCACCGGTAAGAGAAAAAAAGTTAAAATCAGCTAAGTAGTTATGGCGGTATTTTTTTATTTATTTGCAAGTTTAGCAGTGCTGGGAAGCATATTGGTGATTCATAGTAAAAATCCTGTTTATTCTGTTTTATCACTAATTTTTACTTTTTGTAATGCTGCGGGACTGCTTACTCTGCTTAAAGCTGAATTTTTAGCTATGATGTTGATTATAGTATATGTGGGGGCAGTGGCGGTATTATTTCTGTTTATAGTAATGATGCTCGATGTCAGCCTGTCTCGGTTAAGAGAAGTTTTGCGGCAAAATATTATTGTTGGTAGTATTATTGCTTCGGTGATGTTGGCTGAAATGGTGGTAATCATTTTACTCGGTGCGCAAACGAGGAATTTTGAGCTTAATTTACTAACAAGAAATATTAACGAGGCAAATGTACAAACTATCGGAAAAATGCTTTACACTGATTTTATTTTAGTCTTTCAATCTGCGGGGCTGGTTTTATTCGTAGCAATGATTGCTTGTATTCACTTAACCTTACAAAATAAAAGAAAGAGCAAGCGTCAAGATATTAATCAGCAGCTGCAAGCTAGTAAAGATGGTTGCTTGTCATTAACAAAACCGAACTTAAATTCAGGGATAAGCGATATAAAATATGAGTAGCAATATTACATTGGAACATTATCTTATCTTATCTTCCTGTATTTTTGCTATAGGGGTTAGCGGGTTATTAGTAAATCGGCAAACGGTGATTTCTATTTTGTTATCTATTGAATTAATGTTGCTAGCGGTTAATTTAAATTTTGTAGTTTTTTCGGTATATTTGCAAGAATTATCCGGGCAGGTTTTTAGCATAATAATATTAACTGTTGCTGCTGCAGAAACTTCAATAGGTTTAGCGATATTAGTAGCTTATTTTAGAAATAAAGGGGCAATGGAGGTCACGGATATTAATAAAATGAAAGGATAAGTTTCAATGGAAGCAGCGGCAAAATTAATTTTAATTTTACCTATTTTCTCAGCCTTAATGAATGGGATATTAGGTGCTAAAATTACTAAGAGACAAGCTAGACTTATTGCTAGCGTCATTATGTCTATTGTTACTTTCCTGTCTTGTTGGTTGTTTTATAAAATAGCAGCGCAAAATCAACCGTTGCATATTGTTTTGGCAACATGGATACAACTTGATGACCTTATAGTTAACTGGTCTATTTACTTAGATGCTTTAAGCAGTCTGATGTTTTTAATAGTTACTTTAGTATCAACGGTTGTCCATATCTATTCATTAGGTTATATGCACGATGATAAAAACTTAGCAAAATTTTTATCGTTCCTGTCGTTGTTTACTTTTTTTATGTTGGTCTTAGTAGCTGCTGATAATTTTTTTCAATTATTTTTTGGTTGGGAAGGAGTAGGGTTTTGTTCATATTTATTGATTGGCTTTTGGTATGCAAAGCCTAGCGCTAATGAAGCAGCCATCAAAGCTTTTGTAGTAAATAGAATAGGAGATGTAGGGTTAATACTAGGGATTATTATAATCATTTCACGTTGTGGTAGTGGTGACTTTATTACTATTTTTGCTGCTGCTTCTGAACTTGCTCAGCCTCAGTTCAGCCTGGGAAGCTTATCTATTAGCTACGCCGATATTATTTGCCTGTTACTATTTATTGGTTGTATGGGGAAGTCAGCGCAGTTAGGGCTACATGTTTGGCTGCCTGATGCTATGGAAGGACCAACACCAGTTTCAGCGTTAATTCATGCTGCAACCATGGTAACGGCAGGGGTGTTTTTAGTAGCGAGATGTTCTTATTTATTTGAATATAGTAAGATAACCTTAGAATTTATGCTGATTATTGGCGGTATTACTTGCTTTGTTGCTGCCACTATTGCAGTAACTCAACCAGATATAAAAAAGATCATTGCTTATTCTACTTGTAGTCAACTAGGCTATATGTTTGCCGCTTGTGGAGTCTCAGCCTATCGCGCGGCTGTATTTCACCTAGCTACTCATGCATTTTTTAAGGCTTTATTATTTTTATCTGCTGGAAATGTTATTCATGCATGCCATCAGCAAAATATTTTTAAAATAGGCGGTTTATATAGCAAAATGCCAAATACATATCTTAACTTTTGGCTTGCTTCACTAGCGCTAGTGGGCATCTACCCGTTAGCTGGCTTTTACTCTAAGGATATTATATTGGAATCTTTATATGCTGCTGATTCTATGTTGGGATATATAGTTTTTATACTAGGATTAGTAAGTGCTATTCTCACCGCTATTTATTCTATGAAAATTATCTTGTTAACCTTTCATGGTAAAACCCGCTTAAGTGATAGTAATTTTCAACAGGTTCAAGAGGCTGGCTTAATTATGAATTTGCCCCTTGGCATTTTAGTCCTTGGCAGCTTTATAGCTGGGATGATAGGTTATTATACGTTAACCATTGATAAACCTTACGGTTACCTTGCAGACAGTATATTTAATCTGCACCTAGCTAAGCACCATGTACCTAATTTAATAAAGCTGCTTCCTTTCATAGTAGGGAGCATAGGGATGGGTATTGGCATCTTGTTATATAGGAAGGTAAATTCTAAGCAACTAGGGTTATCTTTAGCAAATTATAACTTCATCTACCATTTAGTGCGCAATAAATATTACTTTGATGAAGCATATAATTATTTAATAGTAAAGCCCGCAGTTATGTTAAGTCGCTTTCTATATTATATTGATCAAAAGATCATAGATAGGTTTGGACCTGGCAGCTTCAGCAATATGATAAGTAGCTCTAGCTCCTTAATAAGTTGCTTGCAGACGGGGTATGTATTTCACTATACCTTATATATAATTTTAGCAACGATTATAGGAATAATTTATCTTATAATTAATACTTTATGAAAGTTTGTTTTATGAAATTTAATAGTAAATTTTTAGGATGAGGGGATATCTTATATGCTAGACTTGCCAATCCTGTCAATAAGCATATTAATTCCTTTGTTAAGCGCTTTGTATATAGTATTTTTTATTAGTCAAAGTCCTTCCTCGGCTACCAAAGAAATATATGCTATGTACGTCGCAATTATGAGCGCCGTTTTAACTTTAATATCGACTCTCTACCTACTGGTAATGTTTGATAAAGCTGCTGCTGGCTATCAATTTGTCGAGCGTTACAGTTGGATAAAGAAAATTGGTTTGGAGTTTTATGTCGGTGTTGATGGAATATCTTTATATTTTATATTTTTAACTGCGCTTTTAACCTTAATCTGTATTATCGCTAGTTTGTTTACTGTTAAGCATAAAATAAAAGAGTTTTTGCTTTGTTTCTTGTTGCTTGAGTCTTTTTGTATAGGTGCATTTAGCGCGTTAAATTTACTGTTATTCTTCACTTTTTTTGAGGTAGTGCTCATCCCTATGTACATGATTATTGGAGTTTGGGGAGGAGAAAATAGAATTTATGCCGCTTTTAAGTTTTTTCTTTATACATTTTTAGGGTCGGTATTATTTCTAATGGCAATAATTTATATTTACGCTCAACTTGGAACTTTTAACCTCCCTGAGCTGATTTTATTAATGCCAGATTTACCGGCATTTGCTGCGCAACTTTTATGGTTAGCAATTTTTACGACATTCGCAGTCAAAGTGCCGCTATTGCCTTTACATACATGGTTGCCTGACGCTCATGTCCAAGCGCCTACCGCCGGGTCTGTAGTTCTAGCCGGGATATTATTGAAACTAGGAAGTTATGGGATTTTAAGAGTTTTATTGCCCCTATTGCCTCAGGTTTCTAAGGATTTTGCGCTTTATGTCTTAGCTCTTAGCGCTTTTGCAATAATTTATGCTTCACTGGTGGCTTTTGTTCAAGAGGACATAAAAAAAATGATAGCCTACTCTTCCATTGCTCATATGGGGTATGTAATAGGGGGCATTTTTAGCTTTACTAAAGAAGGTATGAGCGGAGCAGTATTTCAAATGATTAGTCATGGTTTTATTTCTTCTGCTTTGTTCTTAATTGTAGGAATGTTATATGAGAGGAACCATACTAAAGAAATAACAAAATATGGTGGAGTGGCCGCGCAAATGCCTGTGCTCGCGATTTTGTTTATGATTGCTACTCTTGGTTCAATAGGTCTGCCAGGTACGAGCGGTTTTATTGGAGAATTTTTTAGTATTTTAGGAATCTTTAAAAGTAATATTATAGCTGCTATTTTCTCTAGTTGTGGAGTTGGTCTCGGCGCTGTTTATATGCTGAAGCTTTACAAATGTGTAATGCTTGGACCTATCACTAATGCGCAAATAGTAGGATTTAAAGATCTTTATTTTTATGAAATTGCTGCCCTTGCTCCTCTAATGGCGTTCATTATTTACCTTGGTTTATTTCCTGGAAACTTAATCAAGATTATTGGTTTTTCAATAGAGTTCCTGTTATATAATTCTTTAACTTGAATAAGTAGAAAGTGGTATACTGGACTGAATTTAAGACAAAATTTTATTAATTTTGTTTCTTACTTTTTCGCCCAATTTTTTCAGTCCATTATATCTATATTATCCTCATCGCTTACTTCATAATCACTTACTTCACTAGCTTCACTATAATTGAAAGTTTCGTCTTTAAAATAATGAAGTACTCTTTTTATTCTATTCCTATCTAATAAGTACTCGCATTTCATTAGACCTCTTTCGAAACTAGTGATTTAACAAGAAGTATGATAAATTAGGA
>CAZMMN010000020.1:0-4713 GCA_964567405.1 uncultured Rickettsiaceae bacterium
AAGCACGCCGCTGCCAACCAGCATTACCATGCTCACTACTAAAATGGGCGAACTCAGCTTAAAAGCTAGCAAGAAGCTGTCGCTAACTGCGTAGGTCACAAATTTAGCGATATCGCCTATATCTAGCCATTGTCCGGGCGGGAAACGTTCATAGCTGGCTATTATTGCCTCAAAAAATAGATAGTGAGTATCAGTCACCAAAACGGTAACAACAGCAGCAAGCGTTAAAAAGCTGCTAAAAATTGCGGTTTGGGCATGCTGGGAGGGGTCAAAAAAGCTGGCGGAACCAAGCCCTGATTGCATTGCAATAATTTGTCCGACCACATGGAGACTAGCAAAAATGAACTTGGCACTGAGGCTGATCACCACGCCAATTAGCATTTCTATTACCAGAAACTTGATATTTAGGCTGAAATTTTCCGAATAAGCCGGCAAGTAAGGCGCAATTATGGGGTAGAGAATAAAGTCGGTGGCAAGCGCAATGCCAAGACGCCCGCGCATGAATATATATTTCTCGCTTAGCACTGGCAGCAAGCTAAAGGCTGTGCCAAGACGCGCAAAAATTAACATAAAATGGTAAATAAATTCTATGGTAAGTTCGCGTAGCATTTATATAATGGGCAGATAAGATAAGGCTTTAGTATATTTTAAAATAAAAATTTTTACAGGAAAATAAATAATGGCGGAACCGGCAAGCGTTGGGTTATATTCTACTATATGGTTTATTGGGCAGGGAATAATGGTCACCTTGCAGTATAGTATCAGCGCCGTCTTTTTTGGGCTGATTATTGGCGCGGGTTTAGCAACGCTGAAAATTAGCAAAAATTTTGGCTGCCGCTTATTTGCCGATATCTATACCTCCGTCTTTCGCGGCACTCCCTTACTAATACAGCTTAGCATCATCTATTTCGCGCTGCCAAGCCTATGCGGGATTAAGCTCAACGCGATGGCAGCGGGGATTATTGCCTTTTCGCTAAATTCCGGCGCCTATGTCTCCGAGATAATCCGCAGCGGCATTCAAGCGGTGGATAAGGGGCAATTTGAGGCAGCTATTGTGCTAGGAATACCGCCATATTTGCGGATGAAAGACATTATCTTGCCGCAAGCAATAAGGAATATATTGCCTGCTTTAATTAACGAGCTGATTAATTTGGTCAAAGAATCAGCGATAATCTCCGTGATTGGCGGGATGGATTTAATGCGGCGCGCACAAATAGCAGCAGCGGAGAGCTATAATTTTTTTTTGCCCATGCTAATTGCAGCAGCTGCCTATTATGTACTGATTCTCGCTATTAGTAGCGCAGGCAAAATACTGGAAAAGAAACTGCGCTTATGATTAGACTCGAAAATATCAATAAATCATATGGCAATAATTTTGCCTTAAAAAATATTAGCTTGGCTTTTAAAGGTAAGGAAACAGTAGCTGTTATTGGTCCTTCTGGCAGCGGTAAGTCGACTTTGTTGCGGCTAATTAACAGGCTAGATACACCAAGCTCAGGCAAGATAATTATTAATAATGAAGAGCTAACGACTAAAAATAGCAAGTGGCTGTGCTTGAAAATTGGCATGGTGTTTCAGAATTTTAATCTCTTTCCGCATTTAAATGTACTTGATAATTTAATATATAGCCCCGTCAAGGTTCTGGGACATTCCAAGTTAGCTTGCGCGGAGAAAGCGCAATTATTGCTTACCAAATTTAATTTAAAAGATAAATTACCAGCCAAGCCCTGCAACCTCTCTGGCGGACAAAAGCAGCGGGTAGCGATTGCCAGGGCTCTAATGATGGATCCGGAGATAATATTGTTAGATGAGCCAACTTCGGCGTTAGATCCAGAGGTAATAAAGGATGTTATTGAGGCAATCTTACTGCTAAAAGAGCAAATGACGTTAATCATCGTAACCCACCACTTGAAATTTGCTAAGGCGATAGCAGATCGGATTGTGTTTCTTGACCATGGACAAATGCTTGCAGATCAGCCAGCAGCAGAATTCTTTCATAGGCCATCATCGCACCGCGCTCGGTTGTTTCTAGAAAATATTGGCGATTTAATGTGAGGCGCAGCAAAAGCCAAAAAATTGGGAGTTAAATAATATTAAGGCTTCCTCAATGGTTTTAGGCAAAGGGGATAGATTATACTGCGGATCGAAAGCATTGCCGTATATTTTGGGATAGTTTTTTATAGATTGTGGTTGTTTAAGTCCGCGCCTAACTGATTCTAAAATAGTGAGCATTATTAGATAAGGATCACAACTTGCCCCAGAAAGCCTATGTTCTAGCCTCTTTGGCAATGAGTCGGGCATACGGATCGCAACAGTGCGGTTATTGGTGCCATATCCTATATGAGTTGGAGCCATAAAATTATGATCTAGTCTTAAATAATCCTCCGCCGCAGGCAAAAAAACGGTTAAAGTATCTAACATAAAATGACATAGGCTTTTAGCCGCTATATCATATAGTACATCCTCCATATCGCTATTTAGCTGGTTGCTAGGATGATAGAGAAAATTAAGATGAAAATGCAGACTGCTGCCATAATCATTGGCTTTGGGTTTAGGGCGGAAATCCGCACTGCCACCAAGAAGTCTCGCTGATTTTATTATTTGATTCCTAGTAAAAGTAATCAGATCAGCGTATGCGGTTAGAGCGCTAGAGGGCGGCAGCGCGACTTCAAACTGCCCTTCTCCCTTCTCGGCTGTTAGCTCTATGCCAACCAACTGAGCAAGCTGCGATGGCTGCAAATTTGCGCTTAAATAAAATTCCATCTCCACGCCAAAGCAGGGAATAAGAGTTGTTTCTGCTATAAATTTTTTGGTTAATTGCTCTAATTGATTGTTTTCTTTAGCATCTTTTGTTAGCATAGGTAAAAAGTTGCAGCCGCGCATAAGCATAAGGTGAGAGATTGTTAAAAGACAAAGTTATTTATAAAATTTTTGATAAAACTTACCTGCATTCTAGTCATATCTATGCTAAACATAAATACCAGAATGATAAAGAAAAAATAGTAGAAATAACCAAAAATCAACAAATAATCGCTCAATTTCTCGGTGCTAAAAACATTTTGTTCCTTAAACAAGTCCACGACAATCACGCATTAGACGCTGATATAGTAAACAACTTCGCCCATGAGCCAGAAGGCGATGCTGCCGTTACCACTATGAAGTTGCGCGCTCTTGCCATCCAAACTGCCGATTGCGTGCCTCTCTTACTGGCAAGCCTTGACGGCAAGGTAATTAGCGCCGCTCACTGCGGCTGGCGTAGCACTAAGTTGGATATTATCAAAAAAACCGTAGAACTAATGCGAACTAAAGGGGCGGAGAAAATTACCGCTCTAATTGGTCCCGCCATTCGGCAATCCTCTTACGAAGTTAGCGAAGAATATTATCAGAGCTTTATTAAAGATAAGCAAAGTTACCAGCAGCTATTTCTCCCCTCCCCTCGCCTCAATCATTATATGTTTGATTTACCAGGGTTTGTTAAGGAGAAATTGCGACAATCAGAAATAACAGCGATAGAGGACATTGCCGAGGATACTTATATCCAAGCTGAGAAGTATCCTAGCTATAGACGATTTTACCATCTAGGCAAAGATCTAAAAAATCGCGAAAGCATATTATCAGTCATTATGATTAAATAGCCATTAATCTAATGCTATAATATCTCGCATGGCATACAGCCCTTTATCTTTATTAGCAATCCAGCGCGCTGCCTTTATAGCGCCGGCAGCAAACATGCGGCGACTTAATGCCTGGTGTTTTATAGCAATTACCTCCTCCTCTCCCATGAACAACGCTTCATGCTCGCCGGCAATGCTGCCTCCCCTAATAGAGCTAACGCCGATTTTATTGCGAGGTCTTTGCCCTTGCCTGCTAGAGCCGCTAAATTCCTTCTCATCAAATTCTATGCCGCGCGCTTGGTGCAAAGCCTTGCCTAAAGCTAGCGCGGTGCCAGAGGGCGCATCTTTCTTGAAGCGATGGTGGGTTTCTATAATTTCAATATCGTAGCTATCGTCTAGCGTGGCTGCTATTTTAGCGACAATCGCAATCATTAAGTTGGCACCAATGCTCATATTAGGAGAGTAGAGAATGGCGATTTTGCTTGCCGCTTGCTCAATCTGCTGAAAATGTTCGTCAGTTAAGCCGGTAGTGCCAATTACGAGTTTATTGCCGCAGGATTGCGCTTGCTTCAATAACATAGGCAAAATATGGGGAGTAGAAAAATCAATAATGACCGGCGAATCTTGGCAAAATTGCCGCAACTCTTGGAGAGTATTTTTGCTGTAAAATTTTGCGGTAATTCTACAGTTCTCAACACTCTCATTTAGGTAGCTAATGATCGCCTGTCCCATTTTGCCGGTAGAACCGCAAAGCCCAATTTTTATTATAGTCACTTCTACTTAGCCTCTAACCATTTCCTTTTTAGAGCATCTAAAGCGCCATTTTGCTCCAGAACCTTGATAGCATTATCAATCTCACTTTTTAAAGGGGAACCGCGCTTCATTGCAATGGCAAATTCCGAATGATACTTACTCAAAGGGAAACTAGCAAATTTAGAATTAGCCGTAATGAATTTTTGGCATTGCGCCTCTTCTAAAATTATAGCATCAATGCGCTTTGCTTCTAGCTCCTTAATTAGCATCAAATTACTAGCCAGCGAAGTGACCTTAATACCTGCAGTTATGGCTAAATCATGCGCTATTATCCCCCAAATAGTGC
>CAZMMN010000020.1:4723-13765 GCA_964567405.1 uncultured Rickettsiaceae bacterium
TTTAGTTGTTTATTTTTCTTTTCTAAATTTTTAAGTTGTTCTTTTAATTCTTCAACCTCTTTAAACCCATCTTTAGCTCGATATAACACCGCTACGGTTGAGGACATATAAGGGGTAGAAAAATCCACCCGTCTTCTCCGCTCCCCGGTGATTGAGAGCCCAGCAATTATGGCATCAACATTGTCAGTTGTTAAAGCAGCAAGCAAGCCACTAAAATCTAAGTTTTTAATTACCAATTTTTTATCAAGATGTTTGGCTATTAGCTCCATAAGCTCTATATCTAGACCTACGATTTTCCCTTCGCGCATAAATTCATATGGTGGGTTATCAGCCGAAGTACCAATAATTAGTTGATTGTCTTCTTTGCTGCAGCCAATCAAAAACAGGAAAGGTAACAGTAAAAGAGAGAAAAATTGCTTTATTTTCATAAATGCTTAATAAATAAGTTTAAAATAGAGAGAATAACAATAATATATATTAGCGCCAATTGCCAATCACACTGATAATTTACTTATTATTTGCTGATGAATTTGTTCTTTAGTGAGATTTTTTGCTTCAATAGTCACTATTCTATCCTTAAACATTTCCGCCAGAGTTTTATATCTATAATAAATCTGCTGGTGAAATTCTAGCCCTTGCAGATCAAATTTATTATTTTCCTTGCGCTCCTGAATTCGCTGGAAAGCCATATGAGGAGGCAAGTCAATAAAAAATGTAATGTCTGGCATTATATTGCCTATATGCTGCTGGTGCATTTCATAAACATTTTTTGCGTCAATCGGCAAATATGGGTTTTGATACACAGCAGTAGAATCCACAAACCTATCGCAAACTACCCATATACTTTTTTGAAGTGCTGGAATTATTTTTCTATGCAAGTGCTCATAGCGTGCCGCCATAACAAGCAGCAAATCTGAGGTTGGAAGCAAATTAGAAGACAATAAAACTTCTCTGATTTTTTCTGCATCCTTTGTTCCTCCAACTTCCCTTGTATGAATTGCATCAATATTCAAAGATCTTAAATATTCATAGAGCATCTGGCTTTGGGTAGATTTGCCGCAGCCATCACCACCCTCAAAACTAATAAATAATGGTTTCTTACCGCTCGTCATAACCACCTCCTTAAAAATTACCATTCATTTCATGAAGTCTGGAGACAGTGCGCTGAAATTCCTGCCCCCTTCTATGCCCTTTATATATCTCGGCTGGGCTAGCTTCCAGACTCATAAATAATAAAACTTTATAGAAATAAGCATTATCGACAAAATTAATGAAACGAATAGCTAAATCAGTGTTATCCGCCGGAATTATAGGAACATTTTTTACTATTATAGTATTAAAATGCTGACAAATAGTGACATAATCACTATAGCCCCGATCGCGCCCGCATAATTCCTCAAAATCAGTAACTAAGACAGTCTGATAAACGCTAGAAAACTCAATCCTTCGCCCAAACACTTTTATAGAAAAAGGCGAGAGCATATTATTAGTCAACGTAGAAATTATATTCTCAATCTTACTGACGCTTTCCTCAACCAACGGATAAAACAGAGTGTCATTAGTCGATAGTATCTTAACTAACCGATAATCCTGCTCCGTTGCCAAAGATAAGACCTGAAAGCTTTCCTTAACTAGTTTAATAAAAGGCAATACTGCTTCTCTTTGTATGCCATCTTTATAGATATTTTCCGGCTCAACATTGCTAGTAATAAAAACAAAGCTCCCATTAATGAGCTCTTCAAACAACTGGCTTGTTATCATAGCATCAGTTATATCCTTAATTTCCAATTCATCAATACATATTATCTGCGCTTTATTAACATAGGCACGAGCAAGTTTAGATAAAACCCGCCCGGTAGAAGTTGCTTGCAACTGATGAATATTTTTGTGGATATCTAGCATGAAACTTTGATAATGAACCAATTGCTTGCTAGAGATAGGCAAGGCGTTATAAAAGGCTCGCATCAGCATAGTTTTGCCGCTACCAACTCCGCCATACAAATATATTCCTTTCTTAGTTGGATTATTGTTAAAGAACTTAAATAGTTTTTTTTCGATAAGCTGATCAATAGTATATTCTAAAATTTCAGCTAATTCTAATTGCTTAGGATTTAGTTTAATATCTGCTGGTAAGAAGTTAGTAATTTTCATTAATTATAGCTAGTCTTTAAATCCGGCGCTTTTTAATAATAACTTAATCATCTGCGTTTGCGTGCAGCTCTGTTCACTATAAATTACATCTACAAAATATTGTTTAGCAATATTTGCTACTTTTAAACTAATAGCAATGATCTTGGCTTTTTTTAACTTCGCCAGCAATTTATATTTAATTAATAACTCAATTAAAGTTTGAGTATTATTAATTGAGTAAAGCAATATATGATCAAGCCCTTGATTTATCGCTATAACATCTTCGCTGGTAAGGCTGTGCCGATAAAAAACTTCATATATTATTTGTCTTTTTATTGGCATGGGCATGGGTAATGTGATTTCGTTTGATGACAAGTAAACTGACTGACTATATATTTCGGCAGGCAAATTCCTTACAAGCTCTTCTACATTGCTAGCTACATATTTTACCATAAAACCAGCTTCCGCTAAGATCGCTGCTGCCTTCTTGCCTACAGTCCAAATATTTTTAACCTTATCAGCGTCTTTATAAGTCTTAGCAGCAATAAGTTTTGCTGCATATTTGCTGGTAACTATAAAATGCGAGTAATTATTTAATATGCTGTTATCTAACGGCAAATCTTTATACTCAATCAATGGACAGTGAACCAAATTAAAAGAATATTTGTTGAGCTGGGCAGCTAGCAAACGATTTTCGTCAGCGCTTCTGGTCAATAATACGCTTTTCATTGATTTTCTTAACTTACATACGGATTATCGCTTTTGGCAAAAAGCATTCTAATAGGTACGCCTGGTAGGTTAAAATTTTGGCGTAAATTATTGATTAAATATCTTCTATAGCTATCTGTTATTTTTTCCGGCTTATTGGCAAACAACTTAAAAGTAGGTGGTCTGGCTTTAGTTTGAGTTATATATTTTATTCTTACTCTTCTGCCATTTTTTTGCAACGGCAAAGGATGCTCTTCTACCACAAAACTTAACCATTCATTTAATTTACTGGTACGGATTTTTTTATTCCATAGCGCATAAATTGCAATTGCTTCATCCATTACCTCATAAATACGTTCATTATTTAAGGCAGAGATGAATATGACTGGCACTCCTTTCACTTGCGATAAGTTAGTCTCCACCATATTGGCAAATGATTTTTTAAATTCTTGCCGTTGTTTTTCGGCAATTAAATCCCATTTATTTACTGCAATAATTAGATTCCTGCCTTCTTCTATGACATAGCTAGCAATATTTAAATCTTGTTGATCAAGTGGTGTCAGTGCGCTTACCATTAAAACCACCACATTAGCAAAGTTAATGCTATGAATAGTGTCACTAGTAGATAATTTTTCTAATTGCCCGGTAACTAGTGAACGACGACGCAACCCCGCTGTATCGATTATTTTGATTAGTTGCTCTTTATATTGCCAGTCAATCTCTATTGATTCTCGGGTAATTCCTGCTTCTGCCCCAGTTAGCACTCTTTCCGCTCCAATTATTGAATTAATAAAAGTTGATTTGCCGCTATTTGGTCGACCTACTATCGCTATTTGGAGGTAATTGTCTTTAATTGGATCAGAGGGAGGGGGTGCTAGGCGAACGTCATCATGACTATGTAGTAACTCCTCTATTGCTTCATACAGATCTGCCATACCAAGAGAGTGCTCAGCTGAGACTGCAACCATTTGCCCCATGCCCAGACTATAATAGTCTTTATTAAAATCAAATTTCCTTTCGCACTTATTAACTATTAACAGTTGAGGCTTATTATATTTCCTAATCATGCCAGCAAAATACTTATCAGCAGGAGTTACCCCTTCTTTGCCATCTACCATTAAACAAATTAAATCCGCATCAAGCATTGCCTCAATTGTTTGTTGCGTCATTCTATATTCTAGCTTACCTGGCTGAGCTTCTTCTAAACCGGGAGTATCAACCACCGTAAATTCTAAAGAACCAATCGTGGCTTTGGAATAGTTGCGGTCGCGCGTCACCCCTGGCTGATTATGAACAATAGCTTTTTTTTTAATGCTTAATCGGTTAAAAAGTGTTGACTTTCCAACATTTGGGCGTCCTACTAAGACTATAACCTTTGACTTCATAAAATTTTTATAATTAAATTTTCTAGGAATGAATTATGATAAACTGCTCTTTTCCTGCTATTCCCAATTACTTATATTATATGCTTGAAGCTTACAGAATGCAAATAGCGCCATGGCGATTAGCGATAAAAGGTTCTCAGCAGTGGTGGGAGAGCAGTTACAACCCGATATATGACACTAAATATGCAACAATTATTCGGGCAGCTGCAGAAATGGCAGAGCGTCTTACTAGAAAATATCCTAAACTGGATTTTGCCATTAATAACACAGCGGTAGAGGGTAAAACATATGAGGTTACTCAACAATTAATAGCTAACAAGCCATTTTGTCGGTTGTTAAATTTCAAAAAATCCGGCATAACTACTCATTTGCCTAAATTATTGATAGTAGCGCCGATGGCTGGTCATAACTCTACCTTATTAAAAGGTACGGTACAAGATACGCTGCCTTTTTTTGATGTATATATTACCGATTGGGTAAATGCTAATCAAGTGCCAGTAGCAGCAGGCAGGTTTGATATGGACGATTTTATTGATTACATCATTGAATTTATGCAGCTACTAGCGCCTGATTTACATGTGATGGCAGTGTGTCAGCCAACAGTGCCGGTAATAGCTGCTACCAGCATCATGTCAGCAAACAAAG
Source organism: uncultured Rickettsiaceae bacterium (assembly GCA_964567405.1). Lineage (GTDB taxonomy): Bacteria > Pseudomonadota > Alphaproteobacteria > Rickettsiales > Rickettsiaceae > CAZMMN01. Next base: position 9,592 of record CAZMMN010000020.1, read on the forward strand.
ACCCCCTCGCGCCTAAATCTTTAATCTTAATTGGTGGACCCGTAGATGCCAGCAGAAATCCAACCAGCGTCAATATGTTTGCTGCTAATAAGGATATTGAATGGTTTGAAAAAATGCTTATTACTACCGTGCCACCTAATTATCCTGGCTATATGCGCAGCGTCTACCCAGGCTTTATGCAACTGGCAGGGTTTATGAGCCTGGATATTCAGCGTCACTGGCAATCGCACTTAGAAATATTTAAAGATTTGCTTAATGAAGATAATGACAAAGCTCACAGACAGAAAAGTTTTTACGACGAATATCTCTCGGTTATGGACTTATCAGCAGAGTTTTACTTGCAAACTATTAAGGAAGTTTTTCAAAAATTCTCACTAGCTAAAGGTACTCTAGTATCAAGGAATCGTAAGATTGAGCCGCCTGCTATTAGCAAATGTGCTTTACTAGGGATTGAAGGAGAAAATGACAATATTGCCGGCGTAGGACAAACTGCTGCCGCGCTGGAGCTGTGCAAAAATATCCCCGATTCCTTAAAAAGATATCACTTACAAAAAGACGTAGGTCATTATGGTGTCTTTAGTGGTAGTAAATTTAGGCAATTCGTAGTACCAGTAATTAGGGATTTTGTATATAATTCTAGTAAGTAAGGAATTGGTAGGGGGAGGCATGCGTTAAGATTAAGCAAACTACATCTTTAATTGCACCTAACATTCTTTATTATAATTTACACTTTTCATTTACTAGAAGTATATATATGCTTATTACACATAGCGTCTCTTTTATTTAACTACAATAGCAGAGCAGCGCCATGCTGCTAATTGCGAGATTGTTTTTGCCGAGAGTATTGAGACATAATAAGCATACATGAAAAAACTACACTACAATTCTATTTGCCCTTTTTCGCGTCAAGCTCGGGTCTATATAAAAGAGTTAGAAGTAGAATTTTTGCTAATCAAAGAAGATTACTGGCAAAGACAGCAAGATTTCTTAATAATTAATCCCGCCGGAACTTTACCGGTTCTAGAAGAGCCATTCGGGTTAACAGTTGTAGAGATTTATCCTATAATAGAATATTTACATGAAAAATATCCGAATTTTTTCTTTATGGGGGAGGAAATTAACACCCGATGCGAGGTAAGGCGGTTAGTCTTATGGTTTAACGACAAGTTTTACCGCGAAGTAACTAAGCTCCTTATCGATGAAAAAGTCATACGTCTACTAGCTAATATTGGAAGCCCGAGAACGGAATTTTTAAGAGCAGCTAGGATTAATCTCAATTATCACTTAAATTACTTAAATTCTATCTTAAGTATTCGCAGTTTTTTAGTGGCTGATACGCTGAGTTGCAGCGATATTGCAGCCGCTTGTCATTTGTCTATTGTAGATTATTTCGGGGAAATTAATTGGAATAACTGGTTAGATATTAAGAATTGGTATTCTATTATAAAATCCCGTCCCTCTTTCCGTCCGCTATTGCAAGAAAGAATAGCCGGCTTTGTCCCTCCTCCGCATTACGAAAACCTAGATTTTTAACAATCTTTTTTGACTACATATCGCTATTTTCCCCTCCCTCAAGAAAATTCATTGATTTTGTTTGGCTTGGGGGTGGGCATTGTCATAAACTTTTTCTAAATGCTGCTTATTTACTTTAGTATATATCTGAGTAGTAGATAGGCTGTTATGCCCTAATAATTCTTGAATAGATCGTAAGTCAGCGCCATTTTCTAGCAAGTGAGTAGCAAAACTATGGCGTAACCCATGTGAACTTAAATGTTCAGGCAGTCCGTAGTGGCGACGCAATCTAATTAATTGGCGATTAAAAACTGCTGGTTGAAGGGTTTTGCCGCATTTTCCTTTAAATATTGGTTCATCTTGTTCTAAATTATAAGGCAATGCCTCTAAATATTTCTGAATAAGCACGCGGGCAGCAGATAGCCAAGGTATGATCCTTTCCTTTTTTCCTTTGCCAACTATTTTAATAAACTCAGAATTAGCAAAATGGGTTTTTGTTACTGCTAACGCTTCCGATATTCTAAGACCTGCGGAATAAATAAGCACTAACAATGCTTTGTCTCTAAGCTCAATCCACTGCTCTTTTTGTTTATTTACATCCTGAACCCCAGTTAACGCAACCTTAATTTCTAAGCAAGTTAAAGCTTTGGGCAAAACCTTAGGTTTTTTTGGACTTCTAATTGAATTAATAATATGGGAATTAATCCCATTATTAGTTATTTCTAAAAATTTATAAAAATTCTTAACTGCAGATAACGCACGCGCAGTAGAAGAAAAACTGTATTTATTTTTTTTATAGCGACTTGCCAACCAACTTCTCATAAGCCTTAGGTCAACTTGTCTCAGCTCATCAATATCTATAGGTTGAGAGTTATAAATAGTTAGGAAATTTAAGAAATTTTCTAGATCATGAATATAAGAAATTACCGTATTAGAAGAAAAATTCCGCTGCAGCTTAAGATACTCCCGCCATTGTTCGCTTAACTCTTTTATTTTGACAGTATATTTAATCTCCATTTCCAGTTATTATCCTTCTGCTATTAAAAATTTTTCTCTTAAATATAAAATTTATTTCTTGTTACCAGGCTGTTGCTCTATATTCTAATAAATAAAAAGGGTGGTGACAAAGTTTTATTTATAAAAGCTCTCGAAGCAGAAGTAGAAAAGAGTGATACAGCACCAATTTTTAAGTAAAACGAGTATTATATATTAGAATTAATATGGACAAGCCAATAAATATTGTTATTAATCATAAGACAAAAAAAGCATCAAACTCAAAAAATGATAATGAGAGAGGCGGGTTTAAAGGGCAAGAACCAACCACTTACGGAGACTGGCAACATAAGGGCAGAGTTACCGATTTTTAAATTGCTAAATTCAAGATATTGCTATGAATTACTACCTGCTTCTAGCTTATATATTTACTTTTCTCAGCCTTGCTATTTTTGCAATTACAAGCAGCATCAATTTTTTTAAAACTAAACATGCAAAAAGGCGTCCGCAATAGGTTATCACTGATAGCTAGCTGTTTATTTTCTATAGCGCTAGGCATATGTTTAATCCTACATAACCTCAAACAAAATATAATTTTTTTTTACCCTCCTTCTAAAATTCACGAGATTAAAGACACTAATAAAAATGATATTAGAGTAGGAGGAATAATCAAGCCAGATTCAATTGTTAAAGTTAATGTCACGCAAATTAAGTTTGTTGTTACTGATAACCAACATGAGTTGGAAGTACATTATCAAGGGATGCTTCCTGCTTTATTTAGAGAAAATCAAGGAGTAGTGGCAAGAGGAAAATTAGATAAAAATATCTTTATTGCTTCTGAACTGCTTACTAAACATGATGAGAATTACATGCCGCCTGAAGTTGCAAAAAGCTTAAAAGCTAATTAAAGGTTATTTTATTTTTCCTTAATTTCTCTTATTTTAAAAAAACTATAAGACAAGGTTATTACCTTTATATCCTCCATCTCCGGATCATTTTCAAAAGCTGGATCAATACAAAACGCCACTGGCATCTGCATCTTTTCTTTAGCTTTCAAAAGTTGCTCTTCAAAGCAAAAACAGTGGATTTTAATAAAATATGGCGCAGCTTTAGCAGGGGTTATGTTATAAGTTGCAGTGCCTACTATGTCATTAGAGCTTAAATTTTCCGCCTCGTAAAAGATTAGCACATTCTGCCCTGGGGTAACCTCTACCTTAGATTGTTTGGGCACAAATCTCCAAGCTAGCTTTGGCTCAACATTTGCGTCAAATTCTATCATTAATTGCCTAACGCCAATTTTCTGACGCTGCAAGAACCCTTGCTTAGGTGTACCGCCAAAGCCCGTTACTTTACAAAATAAGCTATATAATGGCACTGCTGCAAAGCTAAAAAAAATCATACTAATGCTCAAAGATGCCAAGGCAAGAGCTAATTTTTTATTATTTGAGTGCTGCTGCATATCTGCTAGACGTAATATTCTTTAATCAGAGCACTTATCGGGTTTGCAGCATCCTCTTAAAGTTTTTCCTTAATCCTTCGCTATAGTTTAAAATTTAACAGGTATTTCCAGATAACTAAGAAAATCTCTAAGTTCTTGCCTAGCTGCAACATGCGAAATGCTAAACGCACGGTCATAGTTAGCGGTTTTTAAGTCAAGCAAGGTTAGCCC
>CAZMMN010000021.1:0-13148 GCA_964567405.1 uncultured Rickettsiaceae bacterium
CCCAGCATTTGCACTTATCGCACACATTTTTATAGTCATAAACGGCGCCGGTAAGATCTGCATCACAATAACCAGAGCTTGCCTTATCGCCAGTAACATTGTTGTAGCATTGCTTATGCTTGTTGCAATTATAGCACTCCTTTTTTTCAACGCAGCTGCTTACATACTCCCCAGAATATAATGAAAAGCGCCCGCAAACCGGGCTATATCCCCTATTGCCCTCGCTGCAATCGCCTTGGATCGCCACATTGCTAAAAACATCCACCACGCTAATGCTCTCAGGAGGAGTAACCACATTGCGCAAAGTATCCAGCGCCCCCCTTTGATCCGGAGAGAGAGAGACCACCACTTTATCTTTAATAAAAATTTCTGCAATGTTGCGCCACTCATCAGTTTTAGCATTCAGTATTAGCGATAAAGGAGCCGTCTCTTCCTCTACGCGCGGAATAGGAATTTTTTGACCATCGTTATTTAAGTTAGAATTCGGTCTCTGAGCTTCTGAATATCGCAAATTATTCTTGGGCACATATGCTCTACATAAGCTTATCTCGCCAGTGATTTGCAGTTTCACTTGCTGCTTTTCCGAAAGAATAAGATTGGTGTTTAGCCACTCGCCGTAGCGATTGGGATCGAGCCCTACCGTAACTCCACCACCGGCACTTGTAGAGACAGCAGTATAATTACCGTCTGCTCTTAAAGTCACAGTATTTGTTATTTTATCACTATTTATCTGTCCATTATTATCACTAGAAAAATTATAGCGATAAAAGCAGCCATCAGTAATCCTTACTCCCCCGACAGCTGCAAGCATCATCAGGCTTAAGCTTACAATGGCTGACACTATCGCAACGCCTGTTAGAACTTTTAGAAAGTTTTCTTTCATAATTAATATTGGGAACTAACTGTCGCTTTTATAATTTAAGTAGATATTTTATCAACTGCACCTCCACCCTTTCTGTTTGCGCTATTACCAGAAGAGGCAGAATCGCCTGCTCTACTACCTGAAGCTAGTTGTTTATTAGTAGACAAGCCAACTTGCGAACGTTGCTTATTGCTGCGCGCGCTATTTAAAAAATTAGCGGCATTCGCCACCAAATCGAGTAGCTTTGTTGGGCTAGCGGTTACTGCATCCATAATTGGACCGCTAGTAATATCCGCGGCAAACTGCCCCATAGATTTAGAGAAAAAGTAAAAAATAATTGAAAATACTAGAACTATTAACAATTCCGGTAATAATGATAAGATATCGCGAATATAATGTATTTGAAATAATATCAGATTAAACTTTTCCCATCCTTCCCCATTATAATATTTTAGTAGCTTATACCCCACACTGCTCTTGCATTTTTCCTGCTCTGCAGATGGAAGACGCAGCTCAAAAGTACTAAAATTACTGCCCATGTAAGAATAATTATGTCGGCGATATTGGCAATTTTTATATATGGCAGAATCGTACATAGTAAGCAATAATGCGATAAAGCCTGCAACAACTGCAGGCTGCAACGAACATGAGATAGTTATTTTCAGCCATGAATCAAAATAAGCCTTGGTACGGTTAAACAAAGCCATAGGCACAAAAATTGGCGCTATATAAGTCATAACATATAAAGTGATTAAGCAAACTAGATAGTGCGTAATAAAATAAAATAAGATTGATAAGAATATTAAAGCAAACACTATGCCTGCCGCCACCACTATAATATTACCAGCGATAAAAAAACCAAACAACACCGTAAATAAAGGAAATCCACCAACAGCATCTAAGGCTTCCAAACCATCTTTTCCTCCTTTTCCTAAATTAATTGGCTCACTAAGCGACTCCTCTGCATCGACGCTACTAGATATTGAATCGAGTATACTGCCTATATTGTACATCAACTGCACCCCTAAATAGTACCCCACCCTACAATCAATCGCATCCCATAAGCCGTAAAAACTATAGCCTCGCTCATATTTTGCCAAATCAAATTCGCATAAGCCCTTAGCTCCAGCACTGCTAAATATCATTTGAGCAAATTCCGAAGTGGCGCTAGAAAGGAAAGGCAAAGCATAATCTAGCATCCCATTAGCTCTAGTTTCCACTCCATTTTTAAAATAAGAAGGACCAAGTCCTATCGAAAAATAACAAACAAGCAAAAACTTGGTTAAAAACATTCCGACTTTGTTAATACTGGCATATTCATAATTTATTATTAATTTAAAACCATAAAAAACCACGTATATGATTAAAGCAGCACCAATCGAGGTTTTTAACGCCTCTTGAAAACTAGAAAACGAAGCAATCACGCTAAAGTAGCTAGCATCATCTTCGGTACACTCATTAGTTTGATAAAACACTTTATCCATCGTTTCTTTAACGCAGTGGATGGCAACCCCAGAAAAGTTAAACAATGATTGACTCTTAGAGCCGCCTTCATAGCAGGAATCACCTGCTACTTTACACTGGGCAGCTTTATCTTTGGCAGGATCACTAACGATAGTTTTTTTACAAGCTAGCGGCATTGCGCCACGAGAAGTAGGCATAGTTAAGCACATGCTATCATCTATCACTACCACCGCCAGTTCTATATCTTTGAGTAGCTGATTGCCACCTAAGTTAGGATTATTGCTTAATTGCCCTAGCTTCCTTATATCCCCTGTATTAAGAGTAGCTAGGCTGCACTTAGTTGCCGCTCCTTCTTCATTTTGTAGGCAAAAATTAAATTTATCATTATTTGGATCGCAGCTATTGGACGGGGTGTATTTGGTCATATCAATATTATCGATCAAATAACCATAAGCCGTATCTTGTCGTAAGTAATCATCACTATTAGAAATAGGCAAAGGTGAACACGAAGTACCAAAATCTCCCATAACTCTCGTAGCAAGTAGCAATAAAAAAACCGCCAAGAGACTAAAACAACCAATTCCTCGGAGTAACAATTTATTTATTCCAGGAATATAACTAATAACTTGGTTATTTATAATAAAAAGCTTCTCATTCTTCACTATTATTACCATTCTTCTCTGCAAAAGCATCATTGTTAATTAGACCGCGCCTTACTGACGGCTTATTCTCCTTCTTATCCAAATCTTGACCTCCTTGTTCATCAGCAATCCCGCTTTGTTTTATCGCTGGTTTTTCTTGAGTAATCTCCGTCTCTTGCTTAGGCTTAACGTCTATCTTATCATCATCCGCAGTTTTTATCGCCGAAATTTCTGAAGTTTCCAGTATGTCTTTTGCCACTTCTGGATTTTCCATCTTATCTACTGCTGCCTGCTGCAGGCTACTGCTTCTTCTTCCGTTGAAAGCCGAAGTGTCGCTGCTGCTTACTGCGTCCGCCACCACATCATCCACTGACACCCCATCGCTTGCCGGTGCATCACCACCACTATCCGCGCCAATCGCTATTTTATCCTGCGCCGCTCCTCCTTCTTGCTGACTACCGGTAGCAATGTTATCTCTAGCTTTACCCTCCTCACTTTTCCCCATTCTATCTTTGGCAAGATTACCCGCCGCAGACAGAGCCTGCATACCGGCTTTATAAATAGTTTGCGGGTTAATAGTGACATTATTAAGAGCTACTCCTTCGGTCATATCGGCAGCAAACTCGGATAATTGAGCGCTAAAATAATACATTAAATACAATGTAAAACAGGCAGTAATTAAAGCAAGCATGAGGTCTTTTATCCTCTCAAAAATCATTTTTGGTGATACAAACAACATGCTGCGCGTAAAGGTAATGGCATTTAAAAACTCAAAATTCTTCATAAATTCTTTATCATTTTGCTTAGATGGCAAAGGTATATCATTGCCATTTGCATCTTTCTGCGGCGTAAGACGAAGCATGTCGTTAACATTATCTTTACTGAAGTCATAAAAAGTAGATAACGGATTATTAATCATATAACCCAAACTCTTTTTACATTTATTGACAGTGTCAGTGGTATAAGCAGAATCGTTCCAATTATCATTAATATAGAAAATATTTACCTTTCGATCAGTTGACCCTGCCGCACTAATGATAGTACTAGTTACTTCTTTGCTAGTATACTGGCAGGTACCATAGAAAGCTGTATCATATAATGAAAATATAGTAATCATAAAAGTTACTGATACCATAGGTTGCAATAAAAATGATATTAGCAGTTTTACCCAACTTTCAAAATAACCTCTCGTATATTCAAACAATATCATGGGGACAAATATTGGGGACAAAACACCGAGAATAACTATAGCAATCATGCATACTATTGTTGAATTAACCAAATATGCAGCAACTGAAATTACTAAGAGCGGATACATTAAAGCTAGAGAAACCAGCATCATATTGCCGGTCATTATGGCAGGAAATAAGAGATAAAAATAAGGAGGAATCGAAAAATTAAAAAAATCAAAATTTTTAAAATCGTTACCGCGAGCCTGGGCTTCTACCGCCAAGCTTGATATAGCATCAAGCCCTAAATAGTGAGTTACTCTACAATCTAATGAATCCCACAAACTCAGGTAAGTAAAGCCTTCCTTATAACTACCGCTATCAAAACTGCATAGTTGCGAAGTCGAAGCACTCATAATCCAACCCGCTAACTCATTTATACCGCCAAGCAAGAAAGGAAATGCCCATTCTATCATTCCATCTAACCTACTATAATCTGAACCGCCGTAAGGATGAGTGCTAATCCCCACGGAAAAATAAAAAACAAAAATAATTTTAATAACGAAATTAACCATCTCCGCCTTTGGCGGAGCGCTACCAAGCAGGATTATTTTAAAACCATATATTATTACATAAATGGTTAAAAACGCTGTCACTGCCTTATACATACCTTGCTGAAATTGAAAAAATGAGCTTGATTCTCTTTTACTAGAGTCTACTAAATGATAAATGTCGTCAAACGAGCACACATCACCGCCAATAAGTAGAGTGGTAGTCATTTCCTTAATACACTCTATTATGGGGGAAGTTATCACCAGCGCAGTTTTAGAATTATCGTAAGCGCGCTTATAGCAATTACCCACATTGCTGCATTTCATCAAACTCATCATGTCTTCGCCATAGTCCTCCTCTGCCTCTCCACCATCCATAAAGCTGGAGTAAATAGATTTAGGATATGGTTCTTTTATATATTTGCAGCCAATAGGTATCCAACCAGAAAATCCTATCGTGGCTACGCACAGCCGATCATTTTGCCTAATTACTTTCCAAGGAAAAGCCGGTATGATACCAACATCAATCATCGTCCCCGAATCCCCTTCCTTCTTATTTTCAAAAATTTCATGATAGTCTCTTTTAGAGTAAGTCCAGGAATTTTTGATATCGTCCCAGGGATCCTCCCCCGTAAACATTGCAGCAGCAATAGCGACAGCCGAATCTGCTACTGCGACAGAACGTACGGTAGCTAATTTAATGTTATTGCAGAGAGAAAAGCTTAAACGTGGCGCTGCCGGATCCAACCTGTTTTCTCGTTTACATGCCCCTGGAAAGAGCTCCTCATCGTTTATCATCACCCGCAGCATAGTATTAGCATAAAGCCCAGGTGATAATATATTAGCCACTAGAAAAGTAAAAAATGGTGCTGGTATGCAAGTATGCGAAAACTCAGTACGCAACAGATCCCCCACACCTTGGGTTTCACAAGTTAAGCTTTCTAAGGTGTCAGTAATACTGTCTATAGTATCTGCTTGAGCTTTTGTAAGTATAAAGGCGTTGAGATATAAAATATAAAGCACAAATAAGGCTCTAGCTATTTTCATTTTATTCCTAAAACCTTTTAAACCTGCTTAGGTAAGCTTTATTGTAAGATAACATCGCTTTTTCTCTATTCTCTTACTTGTAATACGGATAAAAGCCTAATATGCCGATAGCACTTATAATTGCTGCGATTCTTGATAAAATACCGGCAACCACCGCTCTGGATTTTCCCCGTGTTCTTTTCTTATTTTATCTAGTAACGCCACCGTTTCTGCTCTGCCAGAAAGCACATTAATTATATTATTCATCCCATTTAAACTAACTTTCGCAATTACTGCATTAACTCCTTGCTTGATTAAAAAGTAACGCGAAGCGGGATCAGTAGTTTTAATTAAAACATACTCTCGCTGGCTAAGCATGAAAGCGGTGCGGTAAATATCAGTTGCTTTTAAGTTAGGCAAGAAAATCTGGGTAGCGGTTTGCTGAATAAGAGTGTCGCTAATCCTGCTTTTAGCAGCGTCTTCTACACTTTGGGTAGCGAAGATTACAAAAGTGTTCAGTTTACGCAACACCTTTAACCAATCTTTGATTTTAGGAGCAAATACCGGATTATCAATAAGCGCCCAAGCTTCATCAAGGACTATCATTGTTTGAGAACCATCTAAGGAAATATTAATACGGTGAAAAATATATAGTAACACTGGCGATAAACTGATTGGATCTTTTAGTAGTTCTGCCATTTCAAAGCCAAACACCCTAGCTTTTTGCAGGTCAATATTATCTTCTTCATTATCAAATATCTTACTATGCGAACCTTTGCCATGCCACATAGCAATCCTACCAGCTAGAGTCCCTGGTCCGTCTATCCCCAGAAACGGCACAATATTCCTAAGACGCCGATCTTTTTTTTCTAATCTAAAACTCCCTTCTATCGCCTGCGTTAAGAGTTTAATGTCTTCCGCAGAAAGAGTCTCATTATTAGAAGTAACTAAGGTTTTTAACCATTCAAGTAAAAAAGTCCTATTATGTCCATTATCCGGTAGTTGGAGCGGGTTAAAATCACATTTTTGCCCAGGATCAATCAGCGTATAAATCCCTCCCAAAGCCCTAATAAAAATCTCTGCTCCTCTGTCTTTATCAAAGAAAAACATTCTGGGTCTAAACTTTTGAGCTTGAGCACACAGGAAGTTCATTAACACCGTTTTACCCGCGCCGGTAGGACCAATTATTAAAGTGTGACCAACATCGCGAACATGGAAATTAAAGTAAAAGGGCGTACCAGAAGTAGTATCTAGAATCGTAACATATTCTCCCCAGTGATTACCATGTACCTTCCCTAGAGGGTAATTATGCATGGAGGCAAAGCCCGCCATATTCAAGGTATTAATAGTTGATTTTCTAATTATATAATTCATATTCCCAGGCAATTGTCCCCAGTAGCTCGGCTCCATATTCACTTTCTCCCTAACGGGTTGCAACCCGCAGTTTGATAACTCTACCGATGCCATGGACAAAATATTTTCTAGCGACTTCAAATCATCATCAATACACAAAAGAGAAAAATGGTGCTCGCCAAAACCAATATCGCCGCTCACTGCCATATCAAGAGCCTTAGATATCTCCGCTATCTGTGAGACTGCTTTATCTTGAGCTTGTATCATCCGATTTTGCTGCAGCTGCATTTTATTTATTGCCACTGTTCTATTGGAAAAAACAAAACTTTGGGTCATAATAAACTCAAAGGGCATTTGCAAAAAACCATCAAAAATCCCTGCTGAAGTACTGGGACCGTATTCCAATACGCTCACAATCCCTGCATATTTCCTACCGCTAGGACCCCGGGCTTCAATTGATTTAGAGCCAAAAAACAAGCGATGAGTGGCAATATATTCATCAATGGAGGCACGCGGCGCTATCATTGGCATAGATTGTCCACAATTAACCAGAGAGCCTAAAAACTCCATTATCTCACAATAATAGCCATTCTTGGTTTTTCTTACCTGCAGCAAGTTCGCATCATAATCGCGAAAAGTATTAAGCACCCGGGTAGTCATTTCTTGCAAGTTCTCATACATTTCACGCATATCATTTTCCCACACCGACTTATCAGATTTCTGCTGGAGCTTTTTAAATATATACTCAACTATCGCAGCTCCTGCTTTGTCTGGCTTGAATAGAAGGCTAATATATAGTTCATTAAAGAAAGACTCAGAGCTAGAATGTTTCTTGCGCCATTCATTAGAAAGGTAAGTGATAAAGTCATTTGGTACTTTTACGGTAGGGTCAAAGCTGTTGTTCTTATTATTAGTAACTACTGCTTTACGTCTTCTAACCGTGTGAAAATATATCGCAATATTTCCCGAAGCCATATTTTTAAGTAAGGAATTGCGCACATTTTTTCTAATGTCTAGATCCTCATCATCTGCTGTTTCAAAGGAAAATCCGCCAATTTTTATAACTTGCAATAACTCGTTATTTTTAGTTAAAATAGTATTATTATTCCAATGACATTTATATGGGATAAAGTGAGCAACTGGCTTTTCTTTCTTTGCTACTGATTCTTTGGCAGCCCTCGTGGTAAATAATTTTATCATGAAACTTTAAATGCCATATGAATTAGCGCCGTAAAAAGCGCGATTGGGGCATTGGTTACATTTACTTGCCTTATTTAAATACAACTCCATAAATCTAGGCTCTTTGAAGCACAGCAGATAACCTATGAGATGAACAATCCCCGCGACAAATATAATTATTATGCCGGGCTTTTGAATAAAAATCATTACTGATAGCATCATATTCAACATAGCAAATTGAATACTGACACCAAATATCATGGTTGGTCTGGTCAAGCCGACAAATAACGGGTCAGATTCTAATTTTCCTGACATTTAATTACCTTAGATTTGAAAAATTACCCTTATTAATATTAAGACAAACTTATCTTATAAGGCAAATCTAATGGTAATAATTACGATGATTTTTAAGCAAAATGATACATAATCAACACCACAACCACTTTAAAGCCTAATTTCATTAAGCCTTCCTCTTTAATTTTAAAAGTTAATGCAGTTTGCATAACTTTAGTTAACGATGTATGATTTCAAGCATGATCGATAATGTGATTGTGCTGACATATTTGCTAACAATACTTGGGATTGGGATATATTATAGATCTAATTCAGGCAGTTTTAAAAGTTATGCTAATGTAAAGAGCAGCGCCAGAAACAATAAACTGCTGTTAATCGCTACTATATTTGCCTCTTCAGTAGGAGGCGGTACAACTTTTGGCATTGCAGAAAAAGCGTTTTCCAGCAATATATGTTATACTTATGCCTTGCTGCTAGCTATTCCAATAGATTTATTAATAGCAAAATATATAGTGCCCAAAATAATTCATCATTATGGCGCTGAAAGCGTCGGCGATATTATGTTCAGCTACTATGGATTACCAGGAAGGTTCACTGCTGGCATATCTGCGGTCATGATTTCCATAGGGCTGCTTGCTGCTCAAATTAATGTTAGCGGTCATATTTTTCAATATCTCTTAAAAATAGACTATATCCACGGTGTAATATTAAGTTATGGCATAGTAATTATTTATACTACTATTGGCGGGTTAAGGTCAGTAATGTTCACTAATCTAATTCAATTTTTTGCGATGATTATTGCCATACCACTAGTGACAATTTTTGGGATATACAAAATTGGTCTAAGTAATTTTATTACCGAGATTCCCTATGAGAAAGTTTTGTTAAACAACAATCAAATGTGGCTACAAACTCTAACCGCAGCTTTAAGTTTTACGGTAATGAATCTATACCCGAGTTTTATTCAGCGAGCGTTAATCAGTAACAATCCACGGGCTACTACTCAGGCTATCTACAAAAAATCGTTAATATATGCTGTATTCTTAATATTCACCACTTTAAACGGAATAATTGCCTATATATTATATCCTACTCAAGAAGCAAGCCTGGCTTTACCATATTTAATAGATCAAATTATGCCTGCAGGTTTACAAGGAATAATAGTTGTAGGGCTACTTGCGGCAGTTATGTCCACGGCGGATTCGGATTTAAATATTATATCCGTCACTTTAGTTAAAGACTTCTTTAGTCCTATTTTTAAAATACAAAACCAACAAAGACTATTATTAGCAGCTAGAATCATAAATGTCTTGATAGGTAGCGTGGCAATAGTAGTAGCTCTTAGTTTTAAAAGCGTAGTAGACCTAGTAGTTTTTATTTCCGGCTTTTGGGGTCCGATGATTTTAGTACCTTTTACCTTTGCCTTATTTAGAATCACTACTTCGGTCAGAGCAATGCTACTGACTAGCCTTAGTGGTGGAATCTCATTTTTATTGTGGGAATATTATTTGAGCAATTACTTTTATATTAAAGGAGTTTTTATCGGTACAATTATTAGTTTAATAGTATTCGCCGCCAGTCTTTCTAAAAAATTAATTCAGAAACTAATATTACCGCCATCTAAAGCTTAATTGCTTCTAGGAGACTCTTAACTCCTGCCACCGAAGCAGAGAATTGCTCTTTTTCCTCGATATTCAAATTAATTTCTACTATTTTTTCTACCCCTCCTTTGCCTATAATTACTGGCACTCCCACATAAATATCCTTATACCCATATTCACCATTTAAATAAGCAGCACAAGAGAGAATCTTCCGCTTATCTTTTAAATAACTCTCAAGCATCTCAAGGGCTGATCGTGCCGGGGCATAATAAGCAGAGCCTGTTTTCAATAACGCCACTATCTCGCCACCACCATTTCTAGTGCGCTTAACAATTGCATCTATTTTTTCTTGGCTGCTCCATCCCATTTTTACTAAATCTGGTACTGGGATGCCACTAATTGTGGAATATCTAACTAAAGGCACCATAGCATCACCATGACCGCCAAGGACAAAAGCGCTAACATTTTCAGCAGAAACCTGAAATTCTTCTGCTAAAAAACAGGCAAAACGCGCAGAATCAAGTATTCCAGCCATACCTACAATCATATTATGAGGCAGCTGACTAATCTTCTGCATTACATATACCATAGCATCTAATGGATTAGTCACTACTATCACGAAAGCGTGCGGAGCATAGTTTTTGATAGCCTCTGCCACTCCCTTTATTATCTCTGCATTTACCGCCACTAAATCATCACGACTCATTCCAGGTTTACGAGGCAAGCCAGCTGTAACAATAATAGCGTCAGAATCAACTATAGCTTCATACTCATTAACACCGAGCATCTTAATATCCGCTCCATCGATAGTAGCGCTTTGCATTATATCCAAGCTCTTGCCTTGAGATACGCCTGACTGGATATCAAACATTACCACATCGCCTAATTCTTTTAGAGCTATCAGATGAGCTAGAGTCCCTCCAATATTTCCTCCTCCAATTAAAGATATTTTAGCTCTCTTTTTCATTTTCTACCTATTTTCTTTTTTAAGAATTCATTGATTCAAAAAATTCATTATTAGTTTTAGTATTTTTAAGCTTATCAAGCAGGAACTCCATACCATCTACTGTTCCCATAGGGTTGGTAATTCTTCGTAAAATCCACATTTTGCTAAGTACATTTTTATTAACCAGCAACTCTTCTTTTCGTGTACCCGATTTAGTAATATCAATACTCGGAAACACTCTTTTATCTGATAATTTTCTATCTAATACTATCTCTGAATTACCTGTGCCTTTAAACTCTTCAAATATTACTTCATCCATTCTTGAACCAGTATCAATCAGCGCTGAAGATATTATAGTCAATGAACCGCCATTTTCAATGTTACGCGCTGCCCCAAACAATCTTTTTGGTCTTTGTAGCGCATTTGCATCAACTCCACCTGTCAGCACTTTCCCTGATGAAGGGAGAACGGCATTATAGGCTCTAGCAAGCTTAGTAATAGAGTCCAGAAGGATCACTACATCTTTTTTATGCTCTACTAAGCGCTTGCTCTTTTCTATCACCATTTCTGCCAGCTGGACATGACGCTGCGTTGGTTCGTCAAAGGTAGAGCTTACCACTTCTCCCTTTACTGACCGTTGCATATCGGTTACTTCTTCGGGTCTTTCGTCAATTAACAAAACAATTAAAAATACTTCTGGGTGATTAGTAGTGATAGCATGGGCTATATTTTGCAGCAATACTGTTTTACCAGTTCTTGGAGGAGCAACTATCAACGCTCTTTGTCCCTTGCCCATTGGAGATACTATCTCGATTATTCTAGCGCTAAAATCCTTATTGTCATTCTCTATCTCTAGGGACAGTTTTTGCTCAGGATAAAGAGGGGTTAAATTATCAAAATGCACTCGGTGGTAGGCTTTGGAAGGATCTTCAAAATTAACAGTGTTAACTTTAAGTAATGCAAAATAGCGCTCTCCAGGCTTTGGAGCTCTAATTTGACCCTCTACAGTGTCACCAGTACGCAACCCAAAGCGCCGAACTTGGTTGGGCGAAACATATATATCATCTGGTCCTGGCAAGTAATTAACCTCAGGTGAACGCAAAAATCCAAATCCATCAGGCAATATCTCCAACACCCCCTCTCCTAAAATTAATCCTCCTTGTTCCACAATTTTCTTTAAAATAGCAAAGACTAATTCCTGCTTTAGCAGGGAGCTAATATTTTCAATACCTAGGGATTCAGCTTGGGCTTGCAGCTCTTCTGGAGGTTTTCGCTTTAACTGTTTTAAATTAACAGTCACCTCATTTTTATTATCAAATTTGCTTTTATTATTGGGATCAGAGTAGTTATTATTCTGCTCTTGAGATTCTAAATCTGTATGCTGGGTCATGTTTAATATTCAGTTAATTTAAAATAGGAGTTGTCATAAGAGTAAAAAATAAGGCAGGTTAATCAAAAAGAGTTTCTAATGCTAATGCAAAAAGACAAATTTCGATAATATCTATTTTATCAAAACATCTAATAACTTATAGTTTGTTATGCTTAAATATTTTTTGAGATAAGAAAGCCGTTAAGATACTTGCTTATTGGGCATATCTGAGTTATCCCCTCAAGCTTTTCATAAAACCTTTAATAAAGCTTTTATCAAATTGCCTGTCTTTTGTCAAATATTTTGAGTCAAACTTACTCTTATTTAAATCTTTCGTGGTTTAATAGAAAAATAATTTAGGGAAAGAAAGAATGTTGTGCTTTTATTCAAGCAAGACAACTATCAATTTTTATCGCATTACTCTTGACTTCAGCATTATAGTAATTTAATTTACTGGCTTAACTATTAACATGGCGGGTGTAGCTCAGTTGGTTAGAGCATCAGATTGTGGATCTGAGGGTCGCGGGTTCAAGTCCCGTCATTCGCCCCATAACCTCGTATACTAACAATAACGAGATTGAGCGAATTTACTTGACCAAGTGGATAATCTATGACAAAAATATACCAAACTTAAAAGTTCTTTCCTTTCATCTTTAAGAAAATTTATAAATAGCCGCTATAGCTCAGTGGTAG
>CAZMMN010000022.1:0-5879 GCA_964567405.1 uncultured Rickettsiaceae bacterium
ACCGCCTTGTAAGCGGTAGGTCGTCAGTTCAATCCCGACATCCGGCACCATTCCCTACTTCTTTTGCTTACCTATATTTACCGCCCAGTTGAGCCAAAACCGCTATTACCTCGCACAGTTTTCTCATGCTCTTCTACTTCCTGCCAAGCAATTTGCTGAACAGTACAAAATACGAGCTGAGCAATTCTCATTCCTCTTTCAATGAGAAATTCCTCGCTCCCGTGATTTATTAAAATTACTTTTATCTCTCCTCGATAGTCAGCATCAATTGTGCCTGGCGTGTTTAAAACTGTAATTCCGTGCTTGGCAGCAAGACCAGAGCGCGGTCTTACCTGCGCTTCCAGCCCATAAGGTAATGCTATAGAAATCCCCGTAGGAACTAATGTAATCTCTCCTGGTTTGACTGTACTTTGCTTGTCAATGGCAGCCAACAAATCTACTCCGCTGCTGCCAATAGTAGCGTAGCTTGGCAATGATAAATCAATCGCGTGCTGTAGCTTTTTTATATCAATCTTTGTTAGCATTTTAATTTACCTAGTTTTACTTGGAAAATTGGCGCTGCCTGAGCCTGCATCTGCGGGGCTCACTTACATTAAGTGCGCCCCCGCTCGCCTTGTTGCTACTAGCTCTTTTCCCAATTTTTCATTTATTTGTAGTATATACTATATTAAAATTAAACTATTTACTTATCCTTCCACAGCATTATCAGCAATAGAATAAAATTAAGCTGGGTTTTGCTGCTGCAATAATTCTTTCTGCATTTTCCTCACTTGGAAGCCAGTACCAACTGGAATTAACTTGCCTACAATAACATTCTCTTTAATGCCTTTAAGATAATCCACCTTACCGGTTACTGCAGCGTCAGTTAATATTCTGGTAGTTTCTTGGAAAGAAGCAGCCGAAATCAAAGATCGAGTTTGTAAAGAGGCTTTGGTAATGCCAAGTAGCACTGGCTGAGCTTTCGCCCGTCTTTGTCCATTAGCTAAAGCCTCGTTTATCTCGTTTAGTTCGGTTTTATCTATCCTTTCGTTTACTTGTAAATTCGTGTCGCCGGAATCAGTTATCTCAACTTTTTGGAGCATTTGATTAATAATTACTTCAATATGCTTATCATCAATTTTAACTCCTTGTAGTCGATAAACAGCTTGTACTTCTTTTACCATATAAACTGCCAGCGCATCTACTCCCATCACTTTTAATATGTCTTGCAATACTGGATTGCCGTTAATCAGCATATCCCCTTTACTCACATAATCACCGTCGCTAACTACCACATGCTTGCCTTTAGGCACCATGTATTCAACTGCTTCACTTCCTCCGTCAGCTTGGACAATAATCCGCCGCTTTGATTTATAGTCTTTACCAAAGCTTACTCTACCGGCTACTTCAGTAATTATAGCGTGATCTTTTGGTCTTCTTGCCTCAAACAGCTCTGCTACTCTTGGCAATCCACCAGTGATATCTTTAGTTTTGCTAGATTCGCGGGGAATAGAGGCAATAACATCACCTGCAGATACTTTTTTCCCTTCTTCTATCCTTAAAATAGCATTAACCGGCAGGTAATACCTTGCTTCTAACTCATTAGACAGCAAAATAGGCTTTCCATTGTCATCAACAAGTTGAATACGTGGTCGCAGTTGCGCTCCTTCGGAATATTGCTTAGATTCTATTATTACTTTACTTACAATACCTGTAGCATCGTCAATAATATCCCGGATGGAAATACCGTCAATCATGTCTTTAAATACTACTTTACCTTGTTTCTCAGTAATGATTGGAATCGTATATGGATCCCAAGTAGCTATCTTGTCGGTTTTTTTTACCTCATCCCCATCATCTGCAAATAATCTTGCTCCATAGGGAACCTTATATCTTGCTTTTTCATTGTCTTGAGAATCTAACAACAATATCTCACAAGAACGGCTCATTACAATCTTTTTGCCTTCTGAGTCAATAACGAGATTACGACCAATTATTTTAACCATAGAATCATAAGAAGCTTCTACAGATGATACTTCTATTCCTCTAGTAACAGCACCACCAATGTGGAATGTTCTCATTGTTAACTGAGTACCAGGCTCTCCAATAGATTGAGCCGCAATTATTCCTACTGCCGATCCAACCGATACTAGGTTACCAGTGGCAAGATCTCGACCATAACATTTGGCGCAGATGCCTTCGCCTGTCTTACAGGTTAACACTGATCTTACCTTCATTATATCTAATCCTGATACCTCTATCTTTTCCATAGCTGCTTCATTTATTAGTTCTCCAGCTTCTAGCAATAACTCACCTGTGATAGGGTTATATACATTGATTGCTGCTGTTCTTCCAAGAACCTGTTCTGATAAAGACAAGATAATATCTCCCCCTTCTATGATTGATCTTACTTCAATACCATCTAGAGTATGACAATCTTCGTCAGTAATTATGCAATCTTGCGCTACATCTACTAATCTCCTAGTTAGATAGCCAGAATTGGCAGTTTTTAGAGCAGTATCCGCCATCCCTTTACGCGCTCCGTGAGTAGAATTAAAATATTCTAAGACACTTAAACCTTCTTTAAAGTTAGAGATAATAGGTGTTTCAATAATTTCTCCGGAAGGTTTAGCCATCAAACCTCTCATTCCTGCCAGCTGCTTAATCTGCGCTTGTGAGCCTCGTGCACCTGAAACTGCCATCATATAAATAGAGTTAAGACGCTGTTGATTGCTTTGACCAGGTTTCTTGCTGGGAGCAGTAATCTCTTTCATCATATCCACGGCTACTCGATCGGTGCATCGAGACCAAGCATCGATTACTTTATTATACTTTTCTTTATAGGTAATAAGCCCCTCAGCATATTGCTGCTCATATTCGGTGACTTCTGCTAGGGTAGAATTAACGTGCGCTCCTTTAGAAGGAGGTATAATCATATCATCAATACCAAAAGAAACTCCTGATAAACAAGCGTATTTGAAACCAAGTTGCATAAGCTGATCAGCAAAAACCACTGTAGCCTTCTGCCCGCAATGCCTATAAACTATATCAATTACATTTGATATGTCTTTTTTAGTCATTGGCTTATTAATAAGATTAAACCCTATATTGCGGTTAAAAGGCAGTAACCTTCCTAAAATTAGCCTACCTGCAGTAGTTTCAACTATGGTTTTTCTTATTTCTCCTTCTATTGTCCAGCTAGAGATTCTAAACTTAATCTTACTATGAATAGTTATTATTTTATTAAAGATGGCATGTTCTATTTCTGACATAGCCCCAAAAACCATATTTTCTCCAATTTCATTATCTAGTGCTAAAGTCAAATAATAAAGACCGAGAACTATATCTTTATCAGGAACTATAATCGGTCTACCATTAGCGGGGCTAAGAATATTGTTGGTTGACATCATTAACACCCTAGCTTCAAGCTGCGCCTCAACAGATAAGGGAATATGAACAGCCATTTGATCACCATCAAAATCGGCGTTAAAAGCAGCGCAAACTAATGGATGAAGCTGAATGGCTTTGCCCTCAATTAATATTGGTTCAAAAGCTTGAATACCAAGACGGTGCAATGTTGGCGCTCTGTTTAACAACACCGGATGTTCGTGAATAACTTCTTCCAAAATATCCCAAACTTCTGGTTTCTCATTTTCTACCATTCTTTTAGCTGCCTTGATAGTTGTGGCATTGCCATATAATTCTAATTTAGAATAAATAAATGGTTTAAAGAGCTCTAAAGCCATTTTTTTAGGCAACCCGCATTGATGGAGCTTCAGCTCTGGACCTACCACGATAACGCTTCTGCCTGAATAATCTACCCTCTTACCAAGCAGATTATTGCGAAA
Organism: uncultured Rickettsiaceae bacterium; assembly: GCA_964567405.1. Taxonomy (GTDB): domain Bacteria; phylum Pseudomonadota; class Alphaproteobacteria; order Rickettsiales; family Rickettsiaceae; genus CAZMMN01. Next base: position 3,828 of record CAZMMN010000022.1, read on the forward strand.
ACGCCCTTCTTTACCTCTTAGCATATCGCTTAGCGACTTAAATGGACGCTTGTTAGCATTCTTTAGCACCCTACCACGACGACCATTATCTAACAGGGCATCAATTGCTTCTTGCAACATTCTTTTTTCGTTACGAACAATAATTTCTGGCGCCTTGAGCTCAATTAATCTCTTTAGACGATTATTTCTATTAATTACTCTTCTATATAATTCATTAAGATCAGAAGTGGCAAATCTTCCACCATCTAGCATTACTAAAGGTCTAAGCTCAGGAGGGATGATAGGCAGCACCGTCATAACCATCCATTCTGGCTTGTTGCCTGATTTAATAAAATCTTCAGTGAGCTTTAGTCTTTTAGCATATTTTTTTTTCTTAGTATCAGATGAAGTTTCATGTAATTCTTCGTGCAGTTTTTTACGCAGTGCTGGTAGATCTAATTCGGCAAGCAGCTGATAAATCACCTCGGCACCGATTGAGGCGACAAAACTTCCTTCCCCATATTCATCTAGCGCTTTTTGAAATCCATCCTCTGATAAAAGATCACCCTTTTGCAAAGGAGTAAGTCCAGGATCAGTAACTATGTAGCTCTCAAAATATAAAATTTTCTCCAAGTCTTTCAGCGGAATATCAAGCAAAATGCTAATTCTTGAAGGAAGAGATTTCAAAAACCAGATATGAACTATAGGAGCAGCAAGTTCGATATGCCCCATTCTCTCTCGCCTTATCCTAGAAGTTGTAACTTCCACTCCGCATTTCTCGCAAGTAATCCCACGATATTTCATTCGTTTATACTTGCCGCACAGACATTCATAATCTTTAACTGGTCCGAAAATCTTAGCGCAGAATAAACCTTCTCTCTCTGGCTTAAAAGTTCGATAATTAATAGTTTCAGGCTTTGTTACTTCCCCGAAAGACCAAGCGCGAATTTGTTCTGGACTGGCAATATTAATTTTAATCTGGTCGAATTGCTGAGTACTGCTTAATTGCTCATAAAAATTGATGGTCATAATATCCTTTCTTAAAAAATTTGCGGTTTCGGCAATATATTTTAGTTTTTAAAAATTTTTATCATTAGCGGATATGCTCAAAAAAACTTGTTAGTCATTATGTAAGAGCTGTTTTAAGTTAATTAATCAGCAATCTTCCTCATCATGGTTGGTACGTTGCAGCATTATATTTAATCCTAACGCTCTAAATTCTTTTTCCATGACCTTAAAAGATTCTGGGATACCCGACTCAAAGCTATTATCTCCTTTTATAATCCCTTCATACATTTTAACTCTACCAATAACATCATCAGATTTTATAGTTAGCATCTCTTGTAAGGCATAAGCAGCGCCATAGGCTTCCATCGCCCAGCATTCCATTTCCCCAAATCTTTGCCCACCAAAATGTGATTTACCCCCAAGCGGCTGCTGGGTAACTAAACTATAAGGTCCGGTAGAGCGCGCGTGCATTTTGTCATCAACTAAGTGATGCAGTTTAAGCAAATATTTATATCCTACAGTTACCTCACGATCAAAATATTCACCTGTCCTGCCGTCAATTAATCTAACTTGCCCCGATGGATTAACGCCTGCCAACTCAAGCATTGATTTCACATCATCTACCTTGGCGCCATCAAAAACAGGGGTGGAAAAATACACTCCTTCCTTAATAGACTCGCAAAGTTCCATGAAGTGTTCTTCAGGCATTGTTTGAATATCTTTTTCTAGAGGAGTATTAGCATAAATTTTCTCAACAAATTCTCTTATCTCCTCAATATCCATAGTGTTATTTCCATAACTCTCCAGCATATTTGCTACCTGTTTACCGAGATTCACAGATGCCCAACCAAGATGGGTTTCCAAAATTTGTCCTACATTCATCCTTGATGGGAGTCCATGAGGATTCAATAGCACTTCAACCACAGTACCATCTTCCAAGAATGGCATATCTTCTTCAGGCACGATACGCGAGATAACCCCTTTGTTGCCGTGTCTGCCAGCCATTTTATCACCTGGTTGTAGTTTATGCTTAGTCGCAACGAAAACTTTGACTACTTTAAGCAC
>CAZMMN010000022.1:5889-12996 GCA_964567405.1 uncultured Rickettsiaceae bacterium
AAATCATCACCGCTTTGCAATCTTTCTACTTTGCTAGTGAAACGGTGATTAAGCATATCTCGCTTTTCTTCATAGTAGCGTTTTATATACTCAATATTATTCATCACCGCCGCATCTTCAACCACAAGCTGCCACCATTGCCCCCGTGAAATATCTGCTAACATACCTTTGTTAATGACTGCTCCAGCTTTAATTCCTTTCGGACCACTAACAATTACTTGTTCTAGCAAAATATTTTCTACGCGCTTAAATACAAAATGTTCAATTATTTTTAGCTGATCTTCTTTGTCTTTGCTTAGCTTTTCTATCTGTTGTTTTTCAATTGCCAGCGCTCTTTCGTCTTTCTCTATTCCTCTACGGGAGAATATCCTCACTTCTACCACAGTACCGTTAACTCCCGGCGGAACATGCAACGAGGAATCTTTCACGTCCCCCGCTTTTTCTCCAAATATAGCTCTCAACAGCTTCTCTTCCGGAGTTACCGGCGATTCGCCCTTAGGAGTCACCTTCCCTACTAAAATATCCCCGGGTTTTACTTCCGCTCCTACATATACTATCCCTACTTCATCTAAATTCCCCAAGCGCTCATCACTAACATTTGGAATATCCCTGGTAATTTCTTCAGGACCAAGTCTCGTATCGCGGGCAACCATTTCAAATTCTTCAATATGAATAGATGTATATATGTCGTCTTTTACTATTTTCTCGGAAATTACTATAGAATCTTCAAAGTTATAGCCGTTCCAAGGAATAAAAGCCACTAATACATTCCTTCCTAGGGCTATCTCTCCGTGATCGGTGCTTGGACCATCAGCTATTATTTGGTTTTTATATACTCTATCGCCAATATTTACGAGTGGTTTCTGATTAATGCAAGTATTATGGTTAGATTTTTGAAACTTAAGTAAGTTATATATATCAACCGATAAAGTGCCCTCTTTTTGTTCTTCTAATGTTCTAACCACAATTCGCGTAGCATCAACATGCTCTACTATTCCATCATTTAAAGCGACAATTGAAGCTCCTGAGTCTTTAGCCACTACCTCTTCAATACCGGTGCCAATTAGTGGTTTACTACTTTTGATTAATGGCACCGCTTGCCGCTGCATGTTAGAGCCCATTAACGCCCTATTAGCGTCATCATTTTCTAAAAATGGAATTAGAGAAGCTGCAACAGAAACCACCTGTTTAGCGGTAACATCAATAAAATCTACTTCCTGGGGAGTAGCCATTACAAAACTACCACTAGCAGTCCTGCAATTAATTAATTCTTCTAACAAGTTACCATCTTTATCAACCATGGTATTAGCTTGAGCTATTTTATATTTTTCTTCTTCAAGCGCAGATAAATACCTAATTTCATCAGTCACCCTGCCATCATTAACTACATAATAAGGACTTTCTATAAAACCATATTTATTAATTCGAGCATAGGTAGCCAGTGAATTAATAAGCCCAATATTTTGTCCTTCCGGCGTTTCAATAGGACATATCCTACCATAATGAGTAGGGTGGACATCTCGCACTTCAAAACTTGCTCTGTCACGACTTAACCCTCCAGGACCCAGTGCTGACAGCCTACGTTTATGAGTTATTTCCGACAGAGGATTAGTCTGATCCATGAACTGTGATAGCTGTGAAGTAGAAAAAAACTCTTTTATCACTGCAACTAGCATTTTGGAATTTACTAAATCATAAGGCATAACAGCATCAATATCCACAACCGCTAATCTTTCTACTATAGATTTCTGCATCCGAAAAAGACCGAGGCGGCACTGATTTTCTACTAGCTCTCCAACATTTCTCACTCTCCTATTACCTAAGTGATCAATATCATCTACTATTTCCTCTCCGTCCCTATGTTTTACTAGTGCCTTTAAAATATGCTTTATATCTTCAATTGTTAAAACAGTTGTAGATTCTGGAACTTCCAATCCTAATCTTGCGTTCATTTTGATCCGCCCTACTGTTGATAGATCGTATTTTTCGGGATCAAAAAACAAATTATTAAGTAATGCTTGCCCTGCTTCAATGGTAGCTGGTTCTCCAGGTCTTAATACTCTAAATATTTCCATTAAAGCGGAGGATTGTTCCTGATTTTTATCTGCGAATAACGTATTTCTAATATAAGTATCAGAACCAGAATTCACTATTAATACGGATAAAGAAGAAATATTAAGCTCCTGAATGACGTTCTTAAGCATATCTTCTGTTATCATATCTCCAATGCTAGCGAGTACTTCACCAGTTTCCAAATTTACTAAATCCTCAGCTAAAAACTTGCCGATTAACTGATCAGAACTAACCAGCACATTTTGTAAGCCTTCTTTAGCAAATTTTTTTGCCATACGTGGCGTAATTTTTTGACCCTTAGCCAGAATCAAGTTCTGGGTGCTTGCGTCTATCAAGTCGCAAGATACTCTGTGTGAGCTAATTGCTTCAGCAATAAACTTAGTTTCCCAGCCGTCATCTTTTCGGGTATAAACAACTGAGTCGTAATAAAATTTAATAATCTCATTGCTCGACATTCCTATAGCTCTAAGGAGAGTAGTAGCGTATAACTTTCTTTTTCTATCTATCCTAAAATATAATATATCCTTTGGGTCAAATTCAAAATCCAACCAAGAGCCTCTATAAGGAATTACTCTAGCAGAGAAAAGCAGTTTTCCTGAAGCGTGAACTTTCCCATCGTCATGATAAAAAAACACTCCAGGTGAGCGATGTATCTGAGATACTATTACTCTTTCTGTACCATTAATTATAAAAGTACCATTTTTTGTCATTAATGGTATATCGCCCATGTATACTTCTTGATCTTTAATCCCTTTAATTTCTCTTACCTTAGTATTCTCTTCTACATCCCAAATACTTAAGCGCAGGGTAAATTTCAGGGGAGCAGCAAAATTAACCCCTCTTTGCTTACATTCTTCAATATCATATTTAGGTTCATCAATCTCATACTTAACAAACTCTAAAGTTGCACGGTTAGAAGGATCATGAATTGGGAAAATCGAATTTATTACGGATTGCAGTCCCTTATGTTCTCTTTTTAGAGCATCTTTTACATCAAACTGCAAAAAATCTGTTTCATATGAACTTTTTTGCAATTCTATTAAATTTGGGATCATTGCTACTGAGCTTACTTTCCCAAAATTTCTTCTTATATGCTTACCCGTCGCTAAGAACCGCGTCATAATAATCCCTCAAAATTTAACTTTAAAGTTTACAAAAAATAATAAGGTTTGAGCCATCTATATATTATCTTCATTAATAATAAGCGAGCAGGGTTTCAAATAAATCTGAGATAACAATAGATGGAATCTTGATAATAAAAGATGTATAATATAAAAATGGCAGCAATTTAACGGTGATTTTTTCATTAATATTTTAAAGCTTACAAACAACTCTATGGATATTGGTTTTTTAAATTATAGATAATTCACCTAAATAGCAAGAGGAAATATAGCACTACAGCAATATTCTTATTGTTAAATCATGGATAAATAGACCTCTTTTTGCAAAGAGGTCTACGATATAAAAATATTATTTTATTTCTACTTTTGCTCCCACTGCCTCAAGTTTTGCTTTAATCTCCTCAGCATCGGCTTTATTTATTCCTTGCTTTAAAGGCTGCGGCGCGCCTTCAACTAAGTCTTTAGCTTCTTTTAGTCCTAGAGAAGTAATTTCTCTAACCACCTTAATTACATCAATTTTTTTATCACCTATGCTTATTAAAACAGCATCAAACTCAGTTTTTTCTGCTACTGCTCCTACTGGCGCTTGAGCACCCATTACTGCTACCGGCGCACTAGCAGATACTCCCCATTTTTCTTCTAAAATTTTTACCAACTCAGCTGCTTGCATAACAGTAAGGGTTGATAATTCATCTACTATTTTATCTAAACTTGTCATAATTTACTCCTTCAAAAAATTTATAAAATCAAACTTTATCAATATGAGCTTGCAATACTCTCGTGAGCTGCGTTGCGGGTTCATTCAGCATGCGTACAAGCTTAGCGGCAGGCGCCTGCAACGTACCCACAATTTTGCTACGCAACTCATCTAAGGAAGGCAATTCAGCTAAACATTGTATTTGCTGTTTACTTAGAACCTGATTATTTACTATTCCTCCAATAACTTTAAGTTTTTCGTTAGTTTTCGAAAACTCTACCACCGTTTTAGCAGCTAAAACTGGATCTTTAGAATAAGCAATAGCAGTTGGACCAGTAAGCAAATAATCAATTGATGGCAAGTTAACCTTACCTGCCGCTATTTTAGATAAGGTATTCTTTACTATCTTCAGTTGGGCATTATTAATGCGAAGATTCTTGCGCAGTAAAGTCAAATTAGCCACAGTAAGTCCATGATAGTGAAAAATCACTACGGAATCTGACTGCTTGTATATCATTTGCAGTTGATCGATCAGTTGTTGTTTTTGTAATTTTAGCACGCGAAATTCTCCTTAATCCAACTTTAACATAACAATTAATGGGGCAATAGTTAACATTTAAAAACGTCTTTCAATTAATACTCTGCCGTTCTGACCAATTCTACTGGAATAGAAGGTCCCATAGTGGAAGACAAATATATTGACTTAATATAGGAGCCTTTTACGCCAGTTGGTTTTGCTTTTACTATTGCCTCTACTACAGAGTTAACGTTTTTTACTAAATCTTCAAGGCTAAAAGAAATTTTCCCAGCTCCTACGTGAATTATCCCTGCTTTTTCAACTCTAAACTCTACTTGTCCGCTTTTAGAGTTTTTCACTGCTGTGGCTATATCGGTTGCTACAGTCCCAAGCTTCGGGTTAGGCATTAATCCTTTAGGTCCTAAAATCCTCGCTACTGAACCCACTACTCCCATCATATCAGGAGTAGCAATACAAACATTGAAATCTATCTTTCCAGCTTTAATATCTTCAATAATATTATTCGAGCCAGCAAGATCTGCACCAGCGCTTAATGCCTCATTAACCCTATCATCTTTGCATATCACTGCCACTTTTATCTGCTTACCGCTACCAGCAGGCAACACTACTACCCCCCTAACCATCTGATCTGAATGTCTTGGATCAACTCCAAGATTAATAACCAGTTCTAGAGTTTCGTTAAATTTAGCAAAGGCTAGTGATTTTACCAGCTCAATTCCCTTTTCTATACTATAAAATACTCCAGGGGCAATTGTTGCTTTAGCAGCTCTTAGCTTTTTGCCTCCGCTTATTTTGAGCTGGTTATTTTTACTCTTCATACTTACTCCTACCGAAAACTATTTATATCTACTATTATTTATGCTTATTCTTCTATAACCTGCAGCCCCATAGATTCTGCTGTTCCTTTGATAATTTTAGCTGCTGCCGTTAAGTCATAGGCATTTAAATCATTCATTTTAATCTTAGCGATTTCTATACATTGCGCCATAGTAACTTTTCCAACCGCCGCTTCTTTTTTAGTAGCTGATGCTCCCTTTGCGATTTTGGCAAACTTCTTTAAGTAATGTGAAGCTGGAGAAGTTTTGGTTATAAAAGTGAAAGTTTTATCTTCAAAAGCTGTAATTATCACCGGAATAGGCGTACCAATCTCTACGCTTTGAGTTAAAGCATTAAAAGCTTTACAAAATTCCATAATATTCAAGCCTTTTTGCCCTAGCGCAGGTCCTATAGGAGGCGATGGGTTAGCTTTGCCAGCCGGGACAGTCAGTTTTATATAACCCCTGATTCTCTTTGACATTGTTTTCCTTAATTTATTTATAACTCGCTGCTAATAACACTAAACTCTCTTAAGCTTTTTTTACCTGCGCAAAACTTAATTCTATAATGGTTGCCTTACCAAATATTGAGACAGCTATGCGCAACCTTTGTTTTTCTAAATTCACTTCTTCTATCACACCCGTAAAAGTATCGAATGGTCCATCTATAATTATTACTTGCTGTCCTACTTCATATAATCTAGGAGAGTTAGCATTTTGGCTTTCAGCTTTTAATTTGCTAAAAATATCCTGCACTTCTTTTTCGCTTAGTGATTGCGGTACATTCTTCGCTTTATCGCCTAGAAAACCTGTAATCCTTGGTACTTTTTTCACTAAATGCCACGATTCATCAGTCATTTTCATCTTAATAAGAACGTAGCTAGGAATGATTTTCTTTTCAACCTTAACAGTTTTTCCTTTTTTAAGAGCCGATAACTCGATTGTCGGAACAATAATATCTTCAAAAAATTCCGCCATATTACTTTTGGCAATTTGCTCAAGTATCATCTGTTTTACCCGCTTTTCCGAACCTGAGAGGGTATGAATAACGTACCATTTTGCCACAAAACAACTTCCTTTAAATAACTAAGCCTAACTACTATCAATATATAATTATAAAGACAAACCAATAAAACACTTTTATTAAAAGTGAATATTTAACAGTAAACGTATCATGGTGTGAATACTATAATCCAATACTAAGCAAATGATACTAAAAACAAATACCACTAGCATTACAATGCCAGTCGAGGTCATGACCTCTTTTTTATCTGGCCAAATAACCTTGTAGCTTTCCTGCTTAACTTGTTCATAAAATTTATAAAACTTATTTTCTCGTAGCATTATAATTACTATATACCATAATTACCAGATAAAAACTAAAAAACCTTTTATTTAAACTGCACAAAAAAGCAGGAGCGACAGGAATCGAACCTGCAACCCCCGGTTTTGGAGACCGGTGCTCTACCAATTGAGCTACACTCCTATCATACTTTCTCGCCTAAATCAACAGCAACTCGCTAAACACTGCAATTCTTCTTTTTCTACTTTCGTTTTCACTACTTTTTGGCTTTTACAACAGCTTCAGCAACTTGCTCTGGCACTTGGGCATAATGCGAGAATAACATCGAATATTGCGCCCTACCTTGAGATAAGGATCGCAGATTATTAACATACCCAAACATTTCCGCCAACGGGACATCTGCTTCTATTATCTGTGCATTTCCCCTAGGTTGCATATTTTGTATCTGCCCACGTCTACTATTTAAATCCCCAATAATGTCTCCCATATAATCATCAGGAGTAATAACCTCAACCTTCATTATGGGTTCAAGCAGCTTTGGAGCCCCCTTGGGCATACCT
>CAZMMN010000023.1:0-6633 GCA_964567405.1 uncultured Rickettsiaceae bacterium
AGAATATAGAAGGGTGTCGAAGCCACCAGGCGCGCAGCGTGCGGAGAGAGTAAGTTTTATTTAAGTAAAACTCTGTTGCTGACTCAACAGCAAGCATGCTTGCGCCTGATGGCTTTTTTAATCAATTTATGCTACTACTTTATCTACTTTACTAAGAATTTGATAAACAGCTTGCTCAATTGTTCGCAGCTTACTGGCAGTTGAATTAAGCAACGCCTCCGAAGAACTCTCTGCTAGCAATATAGATGACGGCAGCTGCTTAGCAAGGTTGCTCAGTGATTCTTGTAGCTCCGTTAAGGATTTTTGTAATTGCTGCTTAATGCTCGCTGATGAGCTTTCAAGCTTACTAAGTTTTAAGCATAAATTGGCAGTTAAGTGCTCAATTTTTTCCTGCAACAAAATTAATTGTTGGCGGCGTCCTTCTAGAAAATGCGACATGGTTTCATTGATTTTTGCTTGTATCCTCACCCCGGGAGTGCGATCTAAGTCCCAAGCTAAACCTGTTTTGCTCATTAGGTAGATTATCCATTTATGGACATCAAAATGATACCATTTAGCGCCATTACGATAATCCGAAGGAAAAGCATGATGAAAATTATGCCAATTCTCTCCAAGTAAAAATATCGCCATCCACCAAATATCACCAGCAGTGCCTTTATAATATTTCTTAGTGCCTAAAAAGTGACATAAGGAATTCACGCAAAAAGTTGCCTGTTGCTGGATAGCCCTACCAAGTCCAATAAATAAAAAGCCAGTATAAGCTGACAATATTTTGCCGCCAATCAAATACCCTATTAGCGCGGGAGCGACAACATTCATAAAAACAGCCAGTTGCCAATAATATTTTAACTGCCATTTTAGCAACTTATTTTTCCCAAGTTTTACCATCGTCACGCGGTCGATTGACTTATAACTGCCTTCTCCTACTAGCATCCACCCAAGATGAGACCATAAAAAACCTATTACTCTATTTTTAAATTTTAATGGGCTATGAGGATCTAAGTCTTTATCCGTGTAGGTGTGATGTTTATAGTGATTTGACGCCCAAGATAAAGCGGGACCTTGCAAAGTACCAGCTGATAGCATAACTAAGATAAATTCTACTATTTTATTAGTTTTAAAAGCATTATGAGACCAGAGTCTATGCAGACCTACTCCGACTGTGATGTTTGATCCATAATAGCCGCAAATAAACAATACTAACTCAAATTTGCCAACATCGTGATTTATAAAATAACTTACTCCTAAAGCAATAAGCAGTATGGGATAAATAATTAAAGTAAAAAAGGCTGGAAGATTAATATTTTTGATTGTATTTAACATATATAAAGCCGCACTATTTGTTAAAAATCACCGGCGTTACCTTCAAAGCTGCTTCTAAAAGATTCAGCGCCCTGCTGGTTGTGCCATTCGCATTACAGTATATACAAATGTAAGAAAAATAAAATATTATATTGCTAACTTAGCGGTTTTCTCGTTCTTTCATATTACATTGTGCAACTGTTTGTATTTTTTCCTGTAACCTCTCTTATTAGAAAGAATATTAACCCTATAGAAGCGATTATTATTGCCCACGGGATAAGAGCAATAGATTGCATGTAAATATCTTCGCTATAAACCTTCACTCCATCATGCAATGTTCCATCCCATAGGCGGTCCATAGTTAATCCTATTGCTTTATGAAAGATATAGCCAAAACCCATTATTATCATGTTAGCTACTGCTCCTGCCAGCCCGCTTAAATTCTCCGTCACAAACGTAGTTATCTTAGGAATAATTACTACTTGATAGGCACAAACAATGCCTATAACTAAACAAATTATCTTTAAAATATCGGTAGCAACGTGGCTAAACATCAAAAAGAAAAAACAACTCGCCATTATTAAGCTAGCAATTAAAGTAACTTGTAAAGGTTTGTTAGTCTTATCCGAAAGATATGGTAAGATTATGCACCCTATACACATTCCAGTTAATATGTAGGAAACTATATTTGCGGCTGTTTCTCTGCTAATATGTTTAGTGGCGTGTAAAAACGCGGTACCCCAGCCATCCACAAATCCTTCCATTGGTCCAACCATTAATCCAGCGCAAATGCTAAGTAGGATAAGCTTATAATTTGCCATCACTTTCTTTATATCTACTACTAAGTTAGTTTTAGAGGGCGGTAATTCTTCCTTTGGCAAAATATAGAAAGTAATTATTGCCAGTGCTACGCCAGCTAATACAAATATGTTAATAGTTTTGCCTACCCCCATAGAGCTCAGAAGTTCGGCTAGTGGCTTACTTACATATACCGCAATAACCAATCCGGCACACACCATGCCGCCAAGTATTTGAGAAAAATATCGGGGGGAAGTTACTCGAAATATCTGCAATGCCCCTACAATTGCGGCAGAAGAACCAATACCGGTAATTAACCTGCCAAGAATTATGTAAGACCAACTGCTGCTATAGATTAGAGGTGTTAATCCTAAAAACGTAAGACTGATACATAACGGTAAAATAATTCGCGCCCCCCATCTGCTTAATAATAACCCTACAGGTATATGAACAATTATATAACCGATATAATATATTCCTGCGAAAGTACTAAACTCGCTAGCGCCAATCTGAAATTTTACCACCAACTCCGGCATAATCATATTAGGTAGTATGCGTACAATATATTGATAACAGTAAAATAGAGTTACGCATAACCACGCTAAAGCGATTACAAAAAAGTTTTTCTCTTTTATTATCACTAAACTATTAATTTTGGGGGCATAGAAGTAAAATTACGCTAAAAGCAACGCAATTGCTTAGCTCTGGTAGGATGCCGTAGCTTCCGAAGAGCTTTAGCTTCAATTTGTCTGATTCGTTCCCTGGTTACGTTAAATTGCTGCCCTACCTCCTCTAGAGTGTGATCGCCATTCTTCATTCCAATGCCAAAGCGCATTCTAAGAACTCTCTCTTCACGTGCAGTAAGTCCACATAATATTCTGGTGGTGACTTGGCGTAAATTTGATTGAATTGCTGCCTCAACTGGAGAGATAGCATTTTTGTCCTCAATAAGCTCGCCCACCGGAGTTTTATCATCCTCTCCCACAGTATTATTTAGGCTCAAAGGCTCTCTAGCAGTTTTTAATACTTTTTGCACTTTTTCTACTGGCATAGAAAGGCGTGCAGCAATTTCTGCTGGAGTAGGCTCATATCCAAGTTCATTAAACATTTGCCTTGAAGTGCGGATAATTTTATTAATAGTTTCTATCATGTGAACTGGAATTCGAATAGTTCTTGCTTGACCGGCGAGTGATCTAGTGATTGCTTGCCTAATCCGCCAGGTGGCATAAGTTGAAAACTTAAAGCCTCTCCGATACTCAAATTTGTCCACAGCTTTCATTAAGCCAATATTCCCCTCTTGGATAAGATCTAGAAACTGCAAACCACGATTAGCATATTTTTTTGCTATAGAAATTACTAGACGCAAATTTGCCTCGATCATTTCTTTTTTTGCCTTTTCTGCTTGTCTATCACCGCGCTGGATAGTAGAGATTAGCTTCTTAAAATCATTAAGAGGCATTCCTGCTTCAGCCTGTATTCTATTTAAAACTTGAATAAACGAGCCAATAGCTGCTTCCTCTTTAGCGAGAAAATTTACCCACTGCTTCGTGCCTTTTTGCTGCAGTTCCTGTCTCCAACTTGAATTAATGGCAACTCCCACATACTCTTTTAAAAATTCTCCTCGTTCAATACCATAACTTTCAGCTAATTTTAAAAAGCCTGATTCTTTAGTAAGCAATTCTTTATTTAAGCTATACATTTTGGATTGGATTTCCTCGATGCGTTTGGGATGCAAATAAAGTTCAGAAACTTCCGTAACTATCAGAGCTAAATTTTCCCGATATTCTTGTACCGCTCGCTTACTGCGCGAGGAAGCAGAGTGATATTTCTTTATATCTGCCATTAGTTCTTCAGCAAGCTTTGCAATCTTCTCCATACGGTTTGAAATCTTCGGCAATAGGCTTGTTTCAATCTCTGATAACGACCAAGTAGAATTTTCGTCTATTTCTTCCATTTCGGAATCTAAGTCGATAGCATTATCAGATTTTAATATCCCTTCATCCTCTTGTATTGTGCCAGCCTCTAGATCTACAAGGTCTTTTAAAAGCATCTTTTCATTGGCTAAATCTTGTGCCCATTTTATAAAGAACCCCATAGAAATTGGACTCTCGCAAATTGACTCAATGACAACCTTTTTTCCTTCTTCAATTTTTTGGGATATTTTGATCTCGTCTTCACGGGATAAAAGATGAAAACCGCCAATATTCATCAAATATATTCGCACCGGATCATTTATTATTCCAACATTCTCTTCTTCTACATCTACTTTTTCTTCATCTAAATCACTATCTACATTAGACAGTGAAAAAGCCAATGGCTCATCGTCTCCAGCGCCAAGTTTTAGATCTAAATCTTCTTCTATAATATCCAGACTACTATCAGAAAACTTTAAGATTTCTTTTTCTAAATCTCCCGCGCCATTTCCTTTAGGGGGTTTAGAAACTAGCTCTGCAGAGTAATTTGCTTGGCTTTTTTTCTTTTTTGTTAATGAAAGAGTTTGACCCATATTTTTATTCTCTTAATCTTAATATGTAATATTTTCGCTATTGATCAATGAATAAATAATTCATTTAGCTCTTGTAGGTCTTTTAAAGTCTTAGTGATTTCTGTGCTATATAAATTCAGCTTCTCTAGTCGTTCAATTTCGCCCTCAATACTATTATATTCCTGCTTAATTGCTATTAGATAATAATTCTTATATAACCACTCTCCAAATAATGCTGGCTTAAGATCTTTTTTACTACATAAACTATTTAAAAACAAACTATCCATTTTTAATAGTAACAAAAAAAGGTTGTAAAATCTAGTTATTTTAATAGCTTCTTTTAGATTTTCCGCGTTACAATCTTCCTGAGACTCTATTGTGAAGACTAACCAGCTTAGTAAATCGGAAAGTTGAGGGTTGTTTAAGGTTATCTTTGCTATTAGGTTTTTTATCTCTTCGTGCCTTAGAATCTCAGGGAATTTGATTAAGATTGTGCATATTCGCCGTTCTAACAATTCAAGTTCTGAGTAATTATTACTTAAACCTGGAGTAGTTATCACTTTTAATTTTTTAGCGTTATATTTGCTTAAATTTATCCAAATCTGTTCTTTGAAGAAACGTCGATAGTTAAGACTAAGAGTTCTATCCTTAATTTGACTAGAATAGTTTTCTAGCCTACTCTCTAGCTCAGCGCACGCCTCGGCAGTTTTAAAGAACTTACCGCTATATTCTAAATGCCATATCATTTGTGATAAACTAATTCTTTGGTCGACTAGCTGTTGGAAAAACTCCTTACCCATTTGATTAATCACTTCCTCAGGATCTAATCGAGTGGGCAACAACACAAAGGCTATTTTTTTAGTTCTAGTGACCAAGGATAGAGCTAAACTTATCACTCTGCTGCTCGCCTTAACTCCTGCTTCATCTCCGTCTAAACAAATAATTATTTCATCTGCCATTTTCCAAGTTTTATGCAAATGTTCTGGGGTTATAGCGGTACCAAGACTTGCTATTGCCCCAGTAAATCCTGCTTGATGAAGGCTAATAACGTCTAAATACCCTTCTACTAGAATCATCCAATTGTTCTTGTAAGCAGCATTTATCGCTTTATCTGCTGCGTATAAGGTTTGATTTTTCTTGAAGACCATAGTTTCGGGGGAGTTTAGATATTTAGGCAATTTATCATCTAATACTCTGCCGCCAAACCCTATCACTTTGCCATAAACATTGTGAATAGGAAACATTATCCGCTCCCGAAACACCTCATACATTCTCTCTTCTTGTGTCTTAGCAACTAATCCAGCTTTGGAAAGAAGTATTAAAGGCACTGATCTCGCTTCAAAAAATTTTTTTAATTTATCTCCAGGCGGCGCAAAGCCGATAGAAAAATGTTCAATTGTTTGTTTGTTAATACCGCGCTTCATTAAATAGTTTAAGGCTTGTGGCGTTAGCTGGGATTTAAAAAATTCTGCAGCTATAGTTAATATCTCTATTACCTGCTCTGATTCCTCGTACTTTTTTTCTTGTTCTTTAGTAAGCTTTGGTATCTCTATGTGATAATCTTGCGCTAGTTTTATCGCTGCCTCGCTATAAGACAACCCGAGTATATTAGCGCTAAATTTTATTACATCGCCATGGGCTCCGCAACCAAAGCAATAGTAAAATTTCTTAAGCTCGTTAACAGTAAAAGAAGGAGTTTTTTCGTTATGAAATGGACAAAGTCCAAGGTAGTTACTTGACTTTTTAACTAAAGCTACTTTTTGCCTTACCACTTCTGATAAATTTATGGCATTTCTAAGTAGCTCATAAAATTCTAATGAGAGTCTCATAGCTTGCCAATAGCGAAAAATAAAGAGTTGGACAAGCAGTAAGCGCTGGGTATCAGTAAGTTATCGTTAATTTTTATTTTTTTTGAATAAAACTCAGCCGCTGTAGTAATAGCGCAACTAACTACAATAGCAGAAAAGTTAGTGTAGTAATTATTCACAAAAAAGTGACATAACATACTCACCAAAATTGCTGCCCCAAAGAAAGCTACAGATCCTGCT
>CAZMMN010000023.1:6643-12591 GCA_964567405.1 uncultured Rickettsiaceae bacterium
TAGTGGGCATACCTATCTTGATTCCTACTATGCTAGCTGCAGCATCAGCAATAGCTAGTATAAACCAGGACTCGATTACTAGACTCTTTGCAAAAAAAGCACTAGTCAATAAAAAGCCTAACATCATAAAACTTGCTCCACTTAGCTTAAAGGAGCCGCTGCGCTCCTCCGTTCTTATTAAACTGCCAAAAATATTGTCAACAAATCTCTTGACCTTTGCGTTTAAATGTCTTGCTATATCTAAGTATAAAGTAATTATATTAATGACAATTAGCAGTAGTACCATCTCTGTTCTTGTCACAAAAAATAAGTAGAGAACAGGAAAGACTATACTGACCAGGTGAAAGATTTTACGCTTTATTTCAAACATGAGACTAGCTGGTTGCATATATCATAATCTCTAACTTAGTTTGACAAACATATAGAAGTAAATATATTTTGAAATTTAACTTATACAAGATAATTATATGGCTAAATTTCCTATTACTAAAAAAGGACGTGAGAAGTTAGAACAAGAGATTAAATACTTAAAGCATATTGAACGCCCACGTCTAATTGAAGCAATCGCTACTGCCAGAGAATTTGGCGATCTATCGGAAAATGCAGAATATCAAGCTGCTAGGGAGCAACAAAGCTTTATTGAAGGACGTATCATAGAATTAGAAGATAAAATGGCTAGAAGTGATATAATTGATATTTCAAAACTTTCAGGAGAAGTTATCAAATTTGGAGCTACTGTACACTTAATCAGTGATGAAACTGAGGAGGAGGTCGTGTATCAGATTGTAGGGGAATATGAAGCGGATATAACAAAAAAAAGAATTTCTATAGCTTCTCCAATTGCTAAAGCACTTATTGGCAAGTCGGTTAATGATTCGGTAGAAGTCTTAACCCCTAAAGGATATAAGTCCTATGAGGTTATAAAAATAGAGTATCAAGAAATAGATCTATAAATTAAAAGCAATTATTGTGAGAATATCTTCTAAAACAACTTACTTACTTATAATCGGCGGAGTATTTTTAAGCTTACTGCTATATTTGATAGAGAGCAAGTTAGAGTATCAAAATTTTGCCTGGCAAGGCAAGCAACTTGGCAGCATAGCCAAGGTTACTATATATTCTAAAGAAAATTGCCATTTTTGTATAAAAGCTAAAGAGTTGCTGAAGAAAAAAAATATCAATTACCTCAATATTGATATTGGCGAGGATGAGAAGTTGCTAGCACAGCTTTATCAAGAAACGAGACAATCTACCGTACCTTATATTTTTATTAACAACAAGTTTATCGGTGGTTATAATGAGTTGCTAAAACTAGAAGAAACAGGAAGTATAACCGCATTATTAGCCAAGTAAATTTACTGTTTTATTTGTGCGTTGATTAAACTGTTTACTGCTAGGAATGAATAAGTGATGTAAAATTGATGCAGTTTTAGTTGAATAACCAATAAAATAATATATATATAAAAAATACTCATAGCGTGGGTTGCGCCAGCTGAATTGTTTGTATAGTATTAGGGACGTTTGATAACATTGGCTAATTAAGCTTTGATATAAATTAATTCAATTAATATTAGGTATATTATGAATAAAGGAGAGTTAATTACTTTTATTTCACAACAGTTCAACACTACAAAAGTAGTAGCAGAACAAGCTATTGATTTATTCACCGGTTCTGTCATTAAAGGATTGGGAGAAGGGCACAATATTAACCTAGTGGGCTTTGGATCTTTTGAGACACAAAAAAGAAAAGCAAGAGAAGGGCGCAATCCTAAAACCGGTGAAAAAATGCAAATTAATGAATACATGCAGCCAGTGTTCAGGGCAGGTAAAGTAATGAAAGATGCATGCAATAAAAAATAATATAAGTGCAACACGAGTGCTAAAGTGAGCAAAAAATTTAAAGTGCCTGAAACTATTATACTGAAGCCAAAAATAACAGTATTCGGCATAGGTGGAGCTGGAGGAAATGCGGTTAATAATATGTTAGCCGCCAAACTCCAAGGAGCGAGCTTTGTAGTTGCTAACACTGATGCACAAGCCTTAGAATATTCTAGCTGTGAAAATAAAATTCAACTCGGAGTTAATATAACCCGTGGGCTTGGGGCAGGTGCTTCTCCTGAGATAGGAGCCTTGGCTGCAGAAGAATCAATTGACGAAATAAAGAGCTACTTAGAAGAACAAAACATGGTGTTTATCACCGCTGGAATGGGCGGTGGGACAGGCACAGGAGCCTCAGCTATTGTCGCAAAAGTTGCAAAGGAGATGGGGATACTTACTGTTGGAATAGTAACCAAACCCTTTGAGTTCGAAGGAATGCAAAGAATGAGAACTGCAGATAAAGGGGTTGCTAACTTACAACAATATGTTGATACTTTAATAATTATCCCTAACCAAAATTTATTCAGAATTGCTACTCCGCACACCACTTTTGCAGATGCCTTTAAAATGGCGGACGAGGTGCTAAATACTGGAGTACGCGGCATTACGGATTTAATGATTATGCCGGGTTTGATTAATCTGGACTTTGCTGATATTCGTGCCGTAATGAGAGAAATGGGAAAAGCTATGATGGGAACTGGAGAGGCATCCGGAGACGAAAGGGCTATAAGAGCCGCAGAAGCCGCAATCTCTAATCCATTACTTGACCATTCCTCGGTAAGAGGAGCTAAGGGTGTTTTGATTAACATTACAGGTGGCGATAGTATGACTTTATTTGAGGTCGATATTGCAGCTAATAAGATTAGAAGCGAGGTAGGAAATAGTGATGCTAACATCATATTTGGATCAACTTTTAATTCTCAACTTAATGATACAATAAGGGTATCAGTAGTTGCCACGGGCATCGACTCTGAAGTTTTACCTAAATCTACTGCTCATATTTTTTCTCCTGTAAATAGCGACATTGAAAGCTTAACAGAGGATGAACAAGAAACGCCCATTAGTCCTACTGAAGTAGAAGCGCCCAGAGCTGAGCAGTATAACTTAGAACAAGAAGTTAAGATAAATTTAGAGACTATAAATCCTACCCCTGCTGCTCAGGGGCTAGGAAATACTCCTAAATATTCACTGATACGCTCTTCGCCAAACATTCCTCCAATCAACAAGTCGTCATCCTTATTCAGTAAAATGTGGAATTCTTTGAAATCTTCTTCACCTGATAAATCATCTTCTATGTCTGATACATCCAGCTCTTCTTCTACAGCTCGTGAAACCGACACAACTACTATTAGGGAGATACCAACCTTCTTAAGAAAACAAAAATAATCGTCTTAATATTTATCCTCACGAGTTTCGCGCAAAGTATAAAGTTAAAATAGTTGGCATGTTAATAGCTCTTTGTTGCATATGTTCTTTCTCATCTTTTAATTAAAAACGATTGTTTTATTCTCTATGCCTTACCTTCTCTTCCCACTATTCTCAACTAATATTTTCTTTTCACAAAACTCGTATTAAACTAGCTAGGGAGGGATAAAGTTAACATATAAGGCACATGATCAGAAGGCTGTTGCCAGCTTCTTGCCTCACTTAAGGAAGTAACCGATAGCATATTAGATTGTAGGTTTTTGCTAACCCATATATGATCTAACCTGCGACCGCGGTTAGATTTTTGCCAATCAATGTTCCTGTAACTCCACCAAGTATAGAGCTTTTGCTCGAGAGGAACAAAATGTCTGGCGCTATCTATAAAATTTAAAGAAGCTTGCAGCTTTTTTAAAATAGCACGCTCTATTTCTGTATGACTAACTATATTGCGCAGCTGCTTGCTTGACCATACGTCATGTTCATTAGGAGCAATGTTTAAGTCGCCAATTATAATTAATTTATTATTAGTGTTGCGATTAGCAATTAACCAATTTTCCATCAGGTTTATATATTCTAGCTTATGTTTAAACTTAGGATTTTGTTGAATATCAGGTATATCTCCTCCTGCGGGGACATAAAAGTTATGAATTTCAATTCCTCCAATATTTATTGCTACATGTCTTTTATCCTCATTATATAAATCAAGAGAAAAGCTGTTGCTAAAGTTTTTTTTAGATATTATGGCAACGCCGTTGTAAGATTTTTGCCCAGCATAGAATAAATAGTCATAGCCCATTTGGCGAAGCTCAGCGGCTGGGAATAAATGATTTTGTACTTTAGTCTCCTGCAAGGCAATAATATCGGGTTTATGAGTTTCTACTAGCTTTTGGAGTAAAGATAGGCGAAGGCGAATTGAGTTTATGTTCCAAGTTACTATCTTCATTCCATTACTGCTTAAAATATTGTTTATAAATTAACCAACAATCCATTACAAATTAAATGATTGTCCAAGATACACTTCTTTGGCGCGTTTATTGTTTGCTATATTGCTAGGAGTGCCTTCCACCAGTACTTTTCCTTCATATATAATATATGCCCTATCCACTATATCTAAAATATCTCTGACATTATGATCAGTAATTAAAATACCAATATTGCAATCTTTTAAGTGGAATATCAAATTTTTAATGTCACTGATCGCTAGTGGGTCTATGCCTGCTAGTGGCTCATCCAGCATCATAAATTTCGGGTTAGAAGCCAGCGCGCGGGCTATTTCCACTCTCCGTCTCTCTCCTCCAGATAGAGAGATGGCTTGAGATAAGCGTAAATGCTCAATTGCAAACTCAGTCAGCAGAGCAGTGATTCGTTGTTCTACTTTATCTGCATGTTTTTCGGTGATTTGCAATATGGCTCTAAGATTATCTTCTACGGAAAGACCGCGAAAAATAGAAGATTCTTGCGGTAAGTAACCAATACCTACCCTTGCTCTTAGGTATATTGGCAAATTAGTTATTTCTTGATGGTTTAAAAATAACTTGCCGCTATCCGCGCAAGTTAAGCCAGCTATAATGCTAAAACAAGTAGTCTTACCAGCTCCATTCGGTCCAAACAGACCAACAACTTCCCCTTGCTTTAAATAAAGAGAAATGGAACTTAACACTAATTTCTTATTGTAGGATTTGGAAATATTTTCTACAGTAATTTTATCTACTGCTACCATTAATTCAGTTGTTTTTCTTTAGCAATTTCCTTTAAAGAGGTATAATACACTAACTTTGTAGTTTTTATTACTTTATTTTGATAGGTAAAATTTACATCCCCGCTTATTATTAACTGTGCTTTATCGGCATGATATTCTGCTTTGCTTCCTATTAGGACCTTTTCTCCCTCATTGCTCATTGCTGAAAATGCAACTGGGATAATGATGTGTTTAATCTGGTTTTTATTATTAGTTTTGCCATATATTATTTTTAATAAGCTCGTTTTTAATATTATATCCTCAAATCGCACAATCACTTGACCACTGAAGTGAGCGGTATTTTGTTCTTTGTTAAAAGTTAGGTCTTTGGAATTTATATGTAGATATGGCTCTTGCTGACCATAAACAGTAGTTTCTATTAGACATAGATAAATATGCATTATCAGCAGCAAAACCTTGAGCCAATTTAATTTCATAAGTTTAGCTTAATTTTGGAATTAGAAGTCTAAAGTACTAATTTTTGTCACCACATTACCTTGAAACTTTATAATATTATTATCGCTCGAGATAAAGTGGTTGGCAGTTATTTTAGAATTGTTATAATTTAAGGAAACAGACGAGCTGCCTTTAATAGTTTTATCAGCTAGATTAACTTGCAGCTGCTCACTAGTTAAAATGGCGCCACCAAAAATTACCTTCACTTGCTCTTCTAAAGTAAGTTGTTTTGTTTTGTCATCTATGCTGCCTTTATTTGCATGTATTAATAGCCACTTATCATTGGATAGATGCTGAGCTGTTATTCTTTCTAGATGATATTCTTGGTCTGAAACTTTAATAGCATTGCTAGCAATAATCTTATATGGATTAGAATCTTTATCTAATCCTTCAAAAACCGAGTTTTTAATGGTTAGCTCGTAATTAGGCATTTTAGTAGCATTTAGCGGGC
>CAZMMN010000024.1:0-12246 GCA_964567405.1 uncultured Rickettsiaceae bacterium
CCAAGCAGATCAACAACAAGTGAGTATGATGGACAAAGCGCTGTCTATTTGCAGCAGCGCCCTATTTATTCGCAGCAAAGAAAATATTAGAGTGCGGCAGCCTCTTAAATCTTTAACTATTGTTGCTAATGAAGCAGAAAATTTTAAAGATTATGCTGATTTGATTAAAGAAGAAATTAATGTAAAGGAAGTAATCTATCAAAATAACATTACAGATTTTGCCCATTTAAAGCTCGTACTGAATTTTCCCATACTAGCGAAACGTTTGCCGCAGAAAATTAAGGAGCTAATTGCCGCTTCAAAAGACGGCAAATGGCAAGTAAATAAGGAACATACGCAGCTAGAAATTGCGGGAGAAAATTTAAGAAGCGAGGAATTCACAATTATACTTGAGGCTAATGAAAATATAAAAGCAGCAAAGGCTTTGCCAGATAATCTAGGATTGATAATGCTGGATATAAATATCACCCAAGAGCTTTATGAAGAAGGTCTCGCGCGCGATTTGGTAAGAATAGTGCAAAATCTAAGAAAAGAAGCTAACTTGGATATTTGTGACCGTATAAAGCTTGAACTTGCCAGCGAGTTTGATATTGTTAAACTTATTGACAATTACCATCTTTTTATTGAAGAGCAAACTTTAAGCCAAATTAGTTCCAACTTCAAGCCGCATTTTAGTTTTGAGGCAGAATTCCAAGGCAAAAAGCTGGTAGTAAACATGCAAAGGCTAAGTCAAGAGTAAGTTTATTAGTTCTAGTTTTTGATTTACAAGTTTATGGATTTCAAACATTTTATTATTATTTTTCCTGAGATCAGCGTGGTTCTGCTGGCTTTAGTTTCTCAGTTAGCCGCGGTTTGTATTAAAGATAGCGCGCGGCTGATCTTTTTTGCAGTGATTGTTATAATCTTGATTTTAATATTTTTAATGTTGGAAATACCTGAGGCTGAAACCTTTGCTTTCAATCACAGCTTTTTTACTAACCACCATGCCAATCTGTTTAAGATTACAGCGCTTAGCTTTACTTTAGGTTCAATAATAATTTATCATGATTTTTGCAAAATAGCCGCTACCGAGCTAAAAGTAGAATTTATTACTCTCACGCTGCTTTCTACAGTAGGAGTTTTTTTGTCTATCTCTTCTTGTAATTTTTTGCTGTTGTTTTGCGGACTGGAACTACAAGCACTAGCAGCTTACGCTCTAGCGTGCTTTAATCCTTCTAGTCTACATTCATGCGAAGGAGCATTAAAATATTTTATTCTTGGCGCTTTGGTGACTTGTTTGTCCTTGCTTGGCATTTCTTTTATCTATGGTTTTAGTGGCAGTTTGCAGTTTGAGGTAATATTTTCCATTTTTAACCCTCAATCAGCTAGTGTAGCTGTAGCTTTAGTAGTGGGTATAGCGCTGATGCTGAGCAGTATTTTTTTTAAACTATCGGCAGCGCCTGCCCATATGTGGGCTCCGGATGTTTATCAGGGGACCCCTATTGGGGCAGTAACATATATTTCTACTGTTCCAAAAATTGGTGCTTTAGCAGTATTGTTAAATATTATCTGGATGGCAATTGGCAATTATCCTCAAATTACCATAACTCTACTGCAAGTTGCCGCATTGCTGTCAATGATAATTGGAAGTCTAGGAGCTATCAAGCAGACTTCCCTAAAAAGATTAATGGCATACAGCACTATTTTGAATATAGGATATGTTTTACTAGGAGTTAGCTTAAATAATGCGGAGGGCAAATCCGCTGCTGTAGTTTATATGCTAATTTATCTGGTAGGAATAATAGGCTTCTTTGCATGCCTAGTTGCTCTGCTTGGCAGCAAGGCAGACCAGGCAACTTTTAACGATATAGAAGGCATTTCTTCTAATAGAAAAACCATCGCCAGCATTATTGCTATAATTATGTTTTCAAATATCGGCGTACCGCCACTAGCAGGCTTTTTCGGCAAGTATTATTTATTTTATCAAGCCTTTGTGCAAGGTAGGTATCTATTAGCAATGGTAGGCATGTTAACCAGCGTTATAGCTGCTTATTATTATTTAAAAATAATTAAAACAATGTATTTTGTAGAAGGCAAGAGAGAGATAAAGAGAATACCAACGAGCGGCGGATTATTATTTGTGACTTTTCTGTCTGTAACATTTATTTTATTCTTTTCTTTTATTTCCAGCCGTCTATTGCAGATAGTCAGTTTTTAACCTGCCTAATAAATTATAGTAAATGCCACAAAATTGGCTTAAAAAATATTCTTTATTAGCTTTTGATGAAATAGACAGTACTAATTCTGAAGCATTAAGGCTTATCAAGGCAGGCGTTAAAGGCAATTTTGTTATCTGGAGCAAAGCTCAGACCAAAGGACGCGGACGGGCTGGCAAAACGTGGCATTCTGAATTGGGTAACTTATATTTAAGCCTGTTATTAAGCGAAAACATTGCTCCAGCACAGCAACCGCAATTATCATTTGTGGCTGCTGCTGCAGTATGTGATGCTATTACTTCGCTTTCTCCTGATTTACCACTTAAAATAAAATGGCCGAATGATTTATTGATAGACGATAAAAAAATAGCGGGAATACTAGTTGAATCGATAAATTTCTCTAATCATTATTATGTAGTAATTGGAGTAGGAGTTAATCTGGCATTTACTCCTCAGCAGGTAGATAAACCCGCTTCTTCTTTAGCGGAGCATTGCGTACGGTTTAATGAGCCAGCCTATATGTTAAATATTTTAATGCTATATATAGAAAAGTGGCTATCATGCTGGCGAGGCAAGGGATTTATGAAGGTTAGAAAATATTGGCTGCAAAGAGCCTATATGCTAGGAAAGATAGTTAATATTGATGATGGCAGAGGAAAGATAAGCGGGGTTTTTTATGATATAGATGAATTTGGCAATATGAGAATATTGCTCAATGACAATCAACTACGCTGCATATCAGCTGGAGAAGCGCTTTTTCATGAATAAGGAGTCATATAACACCAACCCCGTAATTATTTTAGTTGCCCCGCAAATGGGCGAAAATATAGGATCGGCAGCACGGGCAATGAAAAATTTTAATCTCACCGAGCTTAGACTAGTTGCGCCCCGCGATGGCTGGCCAAATGAAAAAGCCGAAGCTATGGCGGTTATGGCAGTGGATATAGTAAAGAAGGCTAAAATTTACGATAGTTTAGAGAAAGCTATCGCTGATTTAGAATATTTATATGCAACGACTAGTATTCCACGAAGCATGAATAAAAACTATGTACTCTCGCAAGACTTACTCAAAGACTATGATCCTACTGTAAAGACCGGCATTATGTTTGGTCGCGAAAGTCGGGGTTTAACCAATAAAGAGATTGCTCTAGCCGATAAGATCATTACAATTAATACGGGTGATTTTAATTCTCTCAATATTGCTCAAGCGTTGGTAATTATATGCTATGAGCTTTTTGACGCTTCACCTTCCTCAAGAATTGCCAATAGGCAAAAACTTGCCAGTAAATTAGAACTTAGCTATTTTTTTGAGCATTTATTTACCGAATTAGAACAGCGAAAATTTTTCCGAGCGCCGGAAAAAAAAATACAAATGACCCAAAATATTATGAATATTTTTATTAGAATAGATAAATTATCTAATAATGAGGTGCAAACTTTAAGAGGAATTATTAATACTCTAACAACTACAGAGAAATAATCACAATAATTAAATAGGCGGCTAAGTTCAAATAATGTTTAAGTATCTTTGGCAATGCTACATACATAATAAGCTATTAACTATTTTGCTGGTAGTTGCCTCTATATTAGTGTTTATAACTTACCACGCCCTTAGCAAAGGAGATAGTCAATTTGGTCCTGATCCTAGTAAAATTACCGCCTTGGTGCTTGGCGATCTTATAATTTTTTTGATAGTTGGCATTCTATTAACTTATAAGTTTTTTCAAAATGCTATTACTGATAAAAATACGCAAAAGCAGCATTTACAAAACCGTATTATTATTGCATTTAGCTTAGTTGCTGCTGTTCCTACAATCATCGTTTCAGTATTTTCAGCTTATTTTTTTAATTTCGGAATTCAATCGTGGTTTGATCAGAAAATTTCTACTATTCTTGATCAATCTATTATAGTAGCAGAATCATACATTGATGAACATACTATCCAGTTAAAACAAACAGCGATAGCCACAGCAGACGATCTAGCAGAATTGTATTACAAGCTAATCCATGAGCCTGGTGCCTTCACAGAAGCATTAAGAGCGGAGGCAGAGATGCGCTCGCTGGATGAAGCTTTAATTTTTCAAAAATCCACTAATACTATATTAGCACAAACTTCCTTAAGCTTTTTCTTGTCTTTTGCCATTATTCCTTCCCACCTAATAGAAAGGGCTGATAGAGGCGAGATAGTACAAATTAAAACTGATCCTACCAAAATTAGAATGCTGGTTAGGATTAAAGAACATGACGATATATATCTGCTTATTGGTAGGTTAATAGATAGAAAGATTATTGAGCATGTTGACAAAACCAATGGAGCGGCAGCTGAATATTATCGCCTTAAAAAACAAATATCCAGCATTCAAGTTAAATTTTCTATAGTATTTATTTGCATTGCCTTATTGCTTTTGCTAGCAGCAATTAGCTGGGGAATAGTGTTTACTTCTCAAATAGTTAAACCAATAAGAAGACTGGTAGAAGCCACGCAAAAAGTAAGGCAAGGCGATCTAACCGTTCAAGTGCCAGATGATGGTTGTAATAAAGATGAGATAGGGGTGCTGTCGGCAAATTTTAACAGGATGATCAGGCAAATTGAACGGCAGCAAAAAGAATTAATTGTCGCTCAACGGGCACTCGTATGGTCTGATGTTGCTCGAAGAGTAGCGCATGAAATTAAAAACCCCTTAACCCCTATTCACCTTGCCGCTGAAAGATTGATAAGAAAATTTAGTGCTGAAGTTTCTGATCAAGAAGCTTTCTCTAAATATACTCAAACCATTATACGCCACACCGAAGATATTAGAAAAATCGTGTCTGAATTTGTAAGTTTTGCTAGATTGCCCACCCCTAATTTTGCTAATTGTGAGCTAGTATCTTTGATAAAAGAAATAGTGGAAGCCCGTAAGCTAATTAATGATAAAATAAATTACGCTTTCTCTTCTAATACTCCCCGCTTAGATTTTATTGGCGATGTGACACAAATTAATCAAGTGATGATTAATTTATTAAAGAATGCCGAAGAATCGCTAGAAAGTTTTAAAGAAAAAGTAAAGCAAGGCAAGTTATTATCTCTTGATAACCCATCGCTAACTCACTTTCCAATTGAATCCGTAGTTAAAGAACAAGAGCCTAAAAAATTTTCTACCTCTGAATTCGGGCTAAAAATTGAGGTGAATATTAATCTTTCAAGTAAGCAAACATCCTCGGATAGTAAGGAAGATATAGTAATAATTAAAGTAACAGATAATGGACCAGGTTTTTCGCCTGATATCATTGAAAAAGCAACCGAAGCTTACGTTACGACCAGAGCAAAAGGAACAGGGTTAGGACTTGCTATAGTAAAAAAAATAGTGCAAGAACATGCAGGAGTAATTGAAATTGCCAATAGCCCTAACGGCGGGGCTGTAATAAAGCTCATCTTAAATCTCAGCGAGCTGAGGCTTAAACTAAAGACATAGGTTAAACTATAAGGCTCAAGCCCTTTACTATTCAACGAAAACTTAAATCTCCCAACTCTTAACGGCAAAAAAGTATAAATGCGATAGAGGCTACTTTTGAATGATATATTGAATTATATGATCGTGGAAAATTTTTAGCTTAGAAAGCATATATGGCAGGATAACAAACATGCTGACATATATAATAAGCAATTTAGGAACAAAGGTCAGGGTTGATTCTTGAATCTGAGTTAAAGCTTGAAATAACGATATAATAAGCCCTACCACTAAAGATAATACTAATATCGGGGCGGAAACAGCAATCAAAACATATATTGCCTCCCGGCTAATTTCTGCTATTGCTCCTGCATCCATATTCGTTAGCGTTAATAGTATAAATTTAGTTAAAAATTGCCATTAAGCGATGGAATTGATTATTTAGCACAGTAGGAAGAGCAGTGCTTAAAACCTCGTAAAACATCTCAATAATTTTATTCTCTGGCTTGAGCTTAAACTCCTTTACTTTCAGTTTAGCGTCAATTTGCTTATTCTCTTGCAGCCACTTCACTGCATCTTCTTCGGCGCCTATCGCATCTACTAGATGAAGCTGCAAAGCTTGTCGACCCGAATATACCCTACCATCTGCAATTTTTTTGGTTTCTTCAATAGAAAAACTACGTCTTGTTGCTACTAGTTCAATAAAGTAATTATAGCTATCTTCAATAATTGACATTACTACCTCACGTGCAGCTGCGCTTACTTTCTCGGTAGGATTAGGAACTGCTTTGAGCTCGCCTGATTTAAAATTATTGAATTTTATTCCCATTCTCTCCGCCAGTTCTGTTATCTCTGCAGTTTGGAATATTACCCCAATTGAACCGGTTATAGTCCCAACATGGCTAATAATATAGTCACCACCTAGAGAAACAAGATAGCCGCCAGAAGTAGCCATGGTTCCCATTACCGTCACTACCGGCTTTTTTTCAGATATTTTTCTAAGAATTTTATAAATTTTATCGGCGCCAACCAATGTACCGCCTGGTGAATTAACATGGACTATTAAGGCTTTAACTTCATTATCTTCTATGATTCTCTCAAGTCTATTATCGCGTTTTTGATCTTCAAACAAAACGTCATCAATGAAGATAGAAGCAATATAATCGCGACTAGGAGCTTTTCCAGAGGGGATGATTTCCAGGGTTTTTATATATACCAACATTGTTATCATCGCAATAAATATAGAAGCAATCTTCCATTTTTTTATTTCGTTCTTATGTTTTTTTCTTTCAATTAAATACTCAGGAGTCATTTTCGCTTTATTTCTTTCTAATTAATTTCTCTTGTTCGCGTTGCCAGTCTTTTTCTTTTATAGAATGTCTTTTATCATATAATTTCTTACCCTTAGCAACCCCTATCTCCAGCTTAACAATATTTTTATTATTAAAATATAAGGATAGAGCAATTAAAGTGTAACCTTTTAGCCTAACTTTACCAATTACTTTTTTTATTTCTCTGGCATGTAACAACAACTTGCGTGGTCTTCTGGCAGAGTGATTAAAACGATTAGCCTTATCGTATTCCGCAATATAACAATTATACAGAAATAATTCATTCCCAGCATTGGCGGCGTGACTATCTTCAATGCTCACTTTTCCTTGCCGTAGCGACTTCAGCTCGCTTCCCTTGAGAATTATACCAGCCTCTAGCCTTTCTTCAATAAAATAGTTAAAAAGGGCTTTTTTATTTTGGGTGATAATTTTTTTATATTCTGTCATTACGAAACCGGCAAATCAAATTTCTTTATAACTTTTTCAATCTTTATCTTAGTTTCCTCACTTACTTTTGCTAAAGGCAATCTTAACTCCTCTCCGCATAAACCAAGAAAATAAGAAGCATATTTCACCGGCGTAGGATTAGCTTCAGCAAATAATCCGTTGCAAAATTCCACTAATTGTTGGTGAATAGAAAAAGCGGCTTTAAAATCGCCTTGCTGGCAAGCATCTTGCAATTTCTTACATAACCCAGGGACAATATTACTTATTACTGACACGCATCCTACTCCCCCTTGCACATTGTGTGCCAGGGCGAATTCATCATCCCCTGACAAAAGAGAGAATTTTTTATTAAGCTTAGTAGTAAGGCGCATAGTGCGTTCGATATCCTTGCCGGCGTCCTTTAAGGCTAATATTCTTGGCAATTCGCTGAGTCTTAAGATGGTCTCATCTGCTAAGTCTACCGCTGTCCTACTAGGAACAGAATATAACATTATTGGCAGCTCAACTGAGTCATGAATTATCTTAAAATGTTGATAAAGACCTTCTTGGCTCGGTTTAACGTATGGCGGCACTGTACATAGCAGCCCCTGAATGCCAGTAGAGCTTGCTATTTGCGCAAGTTCAAGAGCCGCCGCAGTGCTGCTAGCGCAGCATCCTGCAATTATTGCTAGCTTGTCGCCAGCAATTTGCACCGCTGAGCGCAGCAAAGTTTGATATTCTTCTTTACTTAAGCTACTGCCCTCGCCCGTGGAGCCAGCCACTACTATCGCCTCCACTTTAGAGGCAATTTGATATTTAATTATTTTCTCTAAAGATAAAACATCTAGCATATTATCTTTAAATGGGGTAACAATAGCAGTTATTAGCCCCCTAAATAATTTACTCATACTCTTTACGCACTAAATTAGCATATTCTTTCTTTAACAGCTGCGTGATTTTACTATATTCAAAGACTATTTTTTTCTCAGTAAGAGTAATGGAGTTAACCCCCCTTACTTCTAGAGCCGTGCCAGTCATAAAACATTCTTCATAACTATCCAATTCCTCTATCTTTATATATTTTTCCTTTACTGCCAAGCCAAGCTTCTTAGCGAGCTCAATTATTGTTTGGCGCGTTATCCCATTTAAAAAAGCATCCGCTATAGGAGTTATCAGCTGCTGATCTTGGACAAAAAAAATGTTAGTAGTAGTACATTCCGCAACATACCCCCGCCAATCTAGCATAATGGCATCGTCATATCCATCAGCCTTTGCTTCGCTTTGGCTGACTATATTCATATTATAGTGCCCCGACGATTTTACCTGCGGCGGCAAAGAATTAGGATGAGGTTTGCGCCATCGACTAATATTGAGATCAAAATTTTTTTCAGCTCTTGGGGTTAGATGCACAGTAGCAATCATTAAATTAACTGACAACATTTTGTTAGTCATATTTAAAGATTCTCCCCCTCGCCATATTAATGGGCGGATATAACAATTAACAAGTCTATTTTCTTTAATAATTAGCTTATGAGCATCAATAATTTCTTCGAAACTGTATGGTTCTTGCATTTGCAAGCTACGCGCCGATTCTATCAACCTATTAGTATGTTCTGCTAACTTAAATACTTTGCCTTCATACGCTCGCTCTCCTTCAAACGCCGCGCCCGAGTAATGGAGGCTATGAGTTAAAGCGTGGATTTTTGCCTCCTCCCACTTGATTAATTCGCCGTTAATCCAGATATATTGCTGCGCCTTATTTTCATCTATAATTGCCATTGCCTTTACTTACCGATTTAATTAAAATTAGGTAAAAATTGAAATTATGCCTGCTCACATCTTAATTGTAGACGATGATAACAGAATACTAGAACTTTTAAAAAGGTTTTTTGAGGGGCATAATTTTTTAATATCTACCGCTATCGATACCGTAGAAGCTGAAAAATTAATGAAATATTTTGGTTTTGATCTAATCATATTAGATGTCATGCTGCCTGGCGTTAGCGGGTTAGAATTTGTAAAAATTATAAAATCCACCGGCTCCGCAGTGCCCATTATTATGCTTACTGCTCTTTCAGAAGCTGAGGATAGAGTAAAAGGACTAGAGATTGGCGCTTCTGACTACTTAACCAAACCATTTGCCCCAAAAGAGTTATTGTTGCGCGTCAAAAATTTAATAGATAACCATAATCAATATAAGAAAGAAAAAAGGATAGAGCGATTTGGCAATAACTACTATGATTACACTAGCAAGGAATTCATCAAAAAAAATCAAGCCATCCAACTTAGTTCCACTGAACAAAAGCTGCTAGAAATATTAATCGAAGGCAATGGACAGCCTATTGCTCGAGAAGAACTGGCAAGTAGGATGGGCGGTCTTAATATGCGTTCTATTGACGTGCAAATAGTAAGAATCAGGAATAAGATCGAAGAGGACAGCAAATCCCCCCAATATTTAAAAACGGTACGCAATAAAGGATATGCTCTTTATACGTAAACTTATACCTCAAACGCTGTTTGCTCGGTTTTTATTGATCATCACTGTCCCAACTTTAGTAGGACAAATGCTGATTATTTTTTTATTCTATGATCGTCACTGGTACAATGTATCATACTATACTAGCAACTTAATAGCTAATGAGATTAAGTCACTCATAGATAACTACAGTAGTAGCGATTATTCTCTCCATTCCAGCACCAAAGATTATTTAAATTTATCATATCAGCTTCATCCCACTCTTAAGGCACCGCAAAAACAACCAAAGCTGACTGAAGAGCTAGAGATTTTTAAAAATATCTTAAATTTAAAGATTGGTAAAAATAATATAATTCGTCTTAATGAAGAAGGCAAAATTGAAGTATGGGCAAAACTTAGCAATGATTGGATAAGAATAACATTTTCTTCTAAGCTGCTAATGAATCCCACTACCTATATATTTGTATTATGGCTAGTATTTTTGACAATTTTACTATTATCTATCTCCATAATCTTTTTAAGGAATCAAATTAAGTCTATATTAGCATTAGCCAACGCTGCCAGAGATTTTGGCAGAGGAGTTAAGGGTAGCGAAACATCATACAAGCCTACTGGCGCCAAAGAAATAAGAAAAACCGGTATTGCTTTTATAAAGATGAAAGAGCGCATCGAAAGACAAATAGCAAAAAGAACTCAAATGCTGGCGATGATTTCTCATGATTTACGCACCCCCCTTACTAGGATGTCGTTGCAACTAGAGCTAATGAAAGATTGTGAGGAAAAAAAGATGCTGCAACAAGATATAATAACTATGAAACAGATGATAGATTCATATTTGGACTTTGCTAGAGGAGAAGGTGGAGAGGAATTTCAATGGGTTTGCATTTCAAGTTGGATGGTTGAACTTCTCGCCAGAAAATGGGACGGGCAATCTATCACAATAAAAGTAACAGATAAAAACATTAAAGCTCAAATTAAGCCTTTAGCATTTGAAAGAGCAATAACAAATATAGTTAATAACGCTATTCAATATTCTAACAAAAAAATAGTAATATCAATATACTCAGCTAAGCATAGTACGATTATAGACATTGAGGATGACGGAATAGGCATCAAAGATGAGGAAAAAGAGTTAGTATTTAAGCCTTTCTATCGCTCTAACAAATCACGCTCTTTAAATAATACGGGCAATGTAGGACTAGGACTTGCGATTGTTAAAGAGATTATAGTAGGACATTATGCTAGCATTTCTTTAAAAGATAGCCTAAATTTAGGAGGCTTACTGGTCACTATAACCCTACCTACTCTTAAATTTAACAATTAATTATGAGCTCCAAAACAATTGCTATAAAACACCTAGCTATCATAGGAGATGGCAACGCCAGGTGGGCTAAAGAAAAAGGTTTGTCTATATCTGAAGGTCACCAAAAAGGATGCGAAGCTTACAGAACCCTATTAATAAATGCACTGGAATTAAACATTCCTTACTTAACAATTTATGTTTTTTCATCTGAAAATTGGCAACGTCCAGAGAAAGAGATAGGATTCCTTATCAACTTGCTAGATTATTACTTGCAGCACGAAATAGATTATCTCATTCAAAATGGGGTAAGGCTTAAAATAATCGGCAGCCTGGAGAAAGTAAATCTTGACCTTCAAAAAAGGGTCAATACAGCGGTAAAAGATACTCAGCATAACTACAAGATGACTCTGTGTATCGCTTTCAGCTACGGCAGTAGACTTGAAATCGTGGAGGCTTGTCAAAAAATACTCGCTTCGGGCAAGAAGCAAGTTAGCGAAGAGGAATTTAAGAACTACCTTTATGATCCGGAGATGCCAGAAGTAGATTTACTGATCCGCACTGGCGGTGCTTTGCGAATTAGCAATTTTTTACTATGGCAATCTGCTTATGCGGAATTGCTATTTTCCCCCAAATATTGGCCCGAGTTTGATAAAAATGATTTAATTAACGCAATAGAAGATTATGGCGCGAGGAAAAGAACCTTTGGCGCTAGGCAAGAAGACTTTTTACTAGATGAAAATGAATAAAGAAAACCCGTATGTCTAACTTAGCTGCTCGCATCTTGTCGGGATTGGCAATTTGCCTAATATTCACAAGTTCTATATTATGGCTTCCGCGATTATTTGATGTTATCATATTAATCGTTGCATTGCTAATGCTGCTTGAGTGGTATAAAATGACTCATTCTTCCTTGGGAGATTTGCTGCTAGGCTTGATTATCATACCTTTGCCAATTATATTACTAATGTTAGTAAATCTTAAATATGAAAATCGCTGGGCATTATTAGCGTACTTTATCAATATTTGGGCGGTAGATACATTTGCTATGGCAGGCGGAAAGCTATTAAAAGGACCTAAGCTAGCC